>VAYM01000112.1 GCA_005884945.1 Actinomycetota bacterium
AGGTGGCGCCGGGGACGTACGAGAAGTCGGCCCCCGCGCTCGTGATGGTCGGACACTGGGGCGTGACGTTCGAGGTCACGCCGCGAGGCGGAACGCCGTTCCAGGTGCTTCTCGTCGACAGGGCGTCCGGATGAGCAGCGTGCGAGTCAGGCTCCTCGCTGCGGTCGCGGCGTTGCTGGCCGGCGCCGGGGCGTGGGTGCTCGTGATCCTGCTGCTGGCCGGCCGGATCTAGCGCACCGTCAGCGGCGTGCAGACGGGCGCGTTGTGGTTTCCTGGCGGATCCGTCGCGACGATGCAGAAGCGCAGCGTTCCGGGCTTCAGCGACTTCGGCACCCGCCACGTCACGACGTGCGGCTTCTGGTAGACGGCCGACCGCATCGGTATCCGCAACACCGCCTTGACCGCGCGGCCGGCCGAGATGCGGATGACCTCACGCGTCCGCTCGCTGTCGTCCAGCACCGAGTACTTGAGGCGCACCGTCGAGCCGCGCTTCCCGCGCGCGGGCTGCGTGTAGACCTGCGGCGGGCGGATGTCCTTCGAGCGGAGCGCGCCGGCGGCCGTGAGCCTCTGCGCCGCGGTCGCCGCCGTGCCGGTCAACGCGTCGGCGGACTTCCCGGTGATCTCGAGCGGGTTGAGCACCGCTTGCTCGGCCGCCACGGGCCGCCCGCCGTCGAAGATGCCGAAGCCGGCGGGCATGACGATCACGAGCGGCCCGACGAAGATCGGGCTGAGCTCCTGCCCGAGGAATTTCGCGTACTGGGTCGGCTTGTTGAAGAGCTCGGGGACGGCCCCGAGGTCGGCGGGGCTCGCGACCACGGCGACCTTGATCCGGTAACGCTTGGCGAACGCGGCCGCCACGTTCCGCTTCAGCGTCGCGACGGTCGCCTTCGACGGCGGCGGATACGGAACGAACACGTCGGAGACGTAGAGCACGTCGCTCGCAGGATCGCCGTCGGCGCGCGCGGTTTCCGCTGCGCCTGCCACGAGTGCCACCGCGAGCGCTGCGACGAGCAGAAGACGCACCGCCACACGGTAGCCGCAGCGGGCTACGTGAAGATCACCTGTGAGCCGGCCGCCTTCGCGTAGAACTCGCCGACGCTGATGATGTCCTCCACCTGCGGGACGAAGTCCTCCATGGTCAGCCCGAACATGTCGACGCTCGCCTTGCAGGCGTACAGCCGCACGCCCGAATCGGCGACGAGCTCGATGAACTCCGGGATCGGCGGGATGTCGATCTTCTCCATCTGCCGGGTCATCATCCTCGTCACAAGGGACGAGAAGCCCGGGAGTGCGCCAAGCATCGTCGGCATGTGCAGACCGGGATTGCCGACCGTCGCGACCTTGATCTTCTCGTAGCGGTCCTTGCGGATCGCATCGAGCCCGAAGAAGGTGAAGAACAGATCGGCTTCGATCCCGTCCATGCGGGCCCCGTTCGCCATGATCAGCGCGGGGTAGACACCTTCGAGCGAGCCTTTCGAGACGACGATCGACACCTTCTCGATCGTCTTCGGCTCCACGACCTCGAGTTTCGGTTCTTCGAGCACGGTCGTCATCGTGTCGCTCCTTTCTAGATGCAGCCCTTCGGCTTCGGGATGCCGCCGATCTTGGCGGCGAGCTTCGCGGGCCCCTTGGGAAACAGCTGGTAGAGCTCCTTGACCGGGACGCCGGACTCCTTGCCGAGCGAGCGGATCGACGGCGCGCTACCCGTCGTGAGGTAGCGGTCGCGCATGAAGCGCACGACGAGCCAGTGCCGCTCCGTCAGCTCCTCGATCCCGTTCTCGCGTGCGATCTCCTCTGCGAGGCGCTCGCTCCACTGCTGCGGATCGGTGAGGAAGCCCTCGGCGTCGCGGTCGACGCTCGTTGCGGAAATCGTTGCCGTTGTCATGTCACTTCCTCCTCAGGTCGCGTGGACCGGCACTGGCCTCTTGCCGGCCGTGGGCATCGCTGGGCCGAGGCCCGGAACCTCACGGCCGGGAAGGAGCGCGTGCCAGTACACCCACTGGAACAGCAGCTTCCCCATGTGGTTCAGCCGGGACTCCCGGAGGAGCGGCAGCGGGCCGAACCGGCCGGGCAGCGGCTCGGTCTCGTAGTTGAAGTCGATCAGCAGCGCCTTGTGGAAGCCGGTCTCGATGAAGCAGTTCGCGTGCCCGTCGTAGCTCGTATCGAGGTCGCGGCCGTCGAAGTAGCGCGCGACGTTCTCCGTCAGCACCTCCGCCTCGAAGTGCGTGACCGAGCCGGCCTTCGACGTAGGCAGATCGGTCGCGTCGCCGAGGGCGAACACGTTCGGCTTCGCTGGCGTCTGGAGCGTCCGCTTGTCCGCCGGCACGAACCCTAGTACATCGCCAAGGCCCGGGGACCGCTCGACGTATGCGGCGCCGCCGTGGAGCGGAACCGTCACGAGCAGGTCGAAGTCGAGCTCGCGACCGTCGAACGCGCGCAGCACGCCGCCGACGCCGTCGACCTCGCCGGCGTTGAACTCCGTGACGAGCTCGATGTCCTTCTGCGTCAACAGGCCGCCGAGCCGTTGTGATGCGATCGGCTTCGTGAACGCGCCGTCGAGCGGCGTCGAATAGACGAGCTCGGTCCGCGTGCGTACGCCGCGCTCGCGCAGATACCAGTCCGCGAGGAATGCGAACTCCAGCGGCGCGACAGGGCACTTGATCGGCATGTCGACGAGGTTCACGACCAGGCGCCCGCCGTCGAAACGGTCGAGCGCTCCGCGGAGCGCCTCGGCACCCTCCGGCGTGTAGAAGGTGAAGACGCGCTCGTTCCAGCCGAGGCCCGACAGTCCCTCGGTCTCCTCGGGCTGGAGGCGTACCCCGGTTGCAACGACGAGCACGTCGTACGGAAGAACCGTGCCGTCGTCGAGTACGACGCGGTTGGTGTCGGTCTCGACCGACTCGACGCCGCGTTGATGGAAAGCGATGCCACTCCGAAGTTGACGGCGTCGAGGACGCACGATCTCGTCGGAGTGCGCGAGGCCGAACGGGACGAACAAGAGCCCTGGCTGGTACACGTGCCGGTCGTCGCGATCGACGACGTGGATCTCGGCAGCGTCGTTCTCGAACCGCCGCCTGAGCCGGTTGGCCGTCATCGTGCCGCCGGTTCCTCCACCGAGGATCACGATCTGCTTCTTCGCCATGTCGGCCTCCTTGTTCGCGTCCACGCCAAGCTTGGATCGGGGGCCGCGATCCGGCATCGGTGGGCACTCGGAACCCGCGTGCGGACAACTACGCGGTTGAGTAGTTGTCCGCAGCGACGATCAGCGGCCGTGCGGATGTCCTCGGTCGCCGCACGCGCGACGATCCGAGCGAGACAGGAGGTGTCAGATGAACCGCAAGCTGCTCTGGGCGGTGTTCGTCATCGGACTGGCACTCGTGATCGCGCCGTTCGCCTTGTCGTTGCCGTCGAAGGCAAGCGCGGGCGAGCGGATGCTCAACAGCTTCGAGCCGATCATGCAGCCGAATCAGGTGAGGACGACCGCCTACTTCTACAACGATGTCTTCGTGCCACTCGGTCAGGTCACGCCGATGCTGAGCGCGCGGAACGTCGCGAAGTTCCAGGCGTACATGAAGGGATTCGCAGGTACGCGGGCCGACGCCGCGAAGCTGATCCCGATCCTCGCGCAGGCGCTGCACATGACGCAGGCGCAGGTGCAGGCGCTGATGCGGGCGCAGCTGCCGGCGATGGCCGGGATGCTGCAGAACCTGCCGGCGATGCAGCGCGATTTCGGCGGCCTGATGGGAACGATGCAACAGAACGTCGGCATCTTCAGCCGGGTCCCGGCCGGGCTGAGGCACTACCAGCCGCTCGTGAAGACGATGCAGGCGAACGTGGACAACTTCAGGCAGGTCGGCCCGCTGGTGACGAGGATCGCCCTCCACCGCGCCCACCCGACCCCTGCGTGACGACATGACTCAGCACCCGCTTCCCGACGACTTGATCGAGCTGATCGCGCGTCGCTTCCGCGTGCTCGCGGATCCGACTCGGATCAAACTGCTCGACGTGCTCCGCCGGGGAGAGGCGAGCGTGCACGAGCTGAGGGAGACGATCGGCACGACGCCGCAGAACGTCTCGAAGCATCTCGCTGTCCTGCTTCATGGAGGGATCGTCGCTCGCCGCAAGGAGGGGAACTTCGTGTACTACTCGATCGCCGACGAGGGGGTCTTCTCATTGTGTGAGGACGTCTGCGGCAGCCTCGCGGAGGAGTTGGATTCGCTCCGCGAGGTCGTCGGCGTGGTGACGGGGCGATGATCGAGCTCTTCCAGGCGGAGTGGTGCCCGGCGTCCCGACGCGTGCGTCAGCGGCTGACCGAGCTCGGGATCGACTACGTCAACCGCCAGGTGCCCGTCGACCGTGAGGCGCGCGCTCTACTCCGGGACGCGGTCGGCGCCGACACGATCCCGGCGCTCCGTCTGGAGAACGGGGCGGCGATCGTCGGCGAGGACAACATCCTCGCGTACCTCGGCGAGCACTTCGATGAGTCGCGGGAGGCGGAAGCGCACCGGGAGAGAGCTGCGGAGATGCGCGGGTCGTTCCTTGAACGCCGCGTCTTGGCGATGTGACGTCGGAACTCGTTCGAGCGGCTGCGGGAAAGCCGCAGCCGGATCCGCGCCGTGCCGGATGGCGGGCGGTGCGGCGCGGCTCACACTTCGCGAGACATAAGGAGGTCTAGATGAAGAGGAAGAAGCGAATTCGCGTTGTGACGTTGGCACTCTCGACCGCAGCGCTTGTCTTCACGGGGATTGCGTCGGCGCATGCGCCGAAGACGATTACCATCCGGCACCAGATGCGCGGCTGCCACATGTGGTCGTTCGCGAACGGTCCATACAAGGCGTCCTTGAAGATGAAGGTCGATCAGGACGCAACGCTGCGGTTCGTGAACGACGACGTCATGCCGCACAAGCTCATGCAGCTCGCCGGTCCGAAGACGGCGATCGCCAAGGCGAACATGAATCGCATCGGCGCCGTTGCCGTGCTGATGTTTCCGGGCAAGGGCGTTTACAGGTTCACGACGAAGCCCGGTGAGGACTACAAGGGCATGGCGATGAAGACGATCGGCAAGGACAACGTCCTGCGTCTGACGGTCGTCGTCACGTAGTAGGGTCGCCCGCGGTGCACGCATTCGGCGTCGCGGATGTCAAGGACAGACTCGTAGCCGCAGGGGGCGGCTACGAGATCGTCCACGAGTCGCCCGGCCTCGAGCTGGGCGTCTACGTGCTCGTCGCTCCCGAGCCGGACCGCCAACAGCCGCACGCGGACGACGAGATCTACGTCGTGCTCGAGGGCAGCGGCGTGCTCGACGTCGAGGGTACGGCCGTTCCCGTCAAGGAAGGCGACGCCGTCTTCGTGGAGGCCGGCGCCGATCACCGCTTCAGCGCGTACGAGCGGCTGAGCGTCCTCGTCATCTTCGAGCGGCGACCTGCGGCAAGCCCGTAACGCGTTCCGCGTGCACCCGGATGCGTACGGACCGGGACGCCGCAAACCTCGGGCGAAGCGTCGAAGGAGGGAGCGATGAACAGGTTGATGATCGTGGCGCGGCTGCGCGCCGGCAAGCACGACGAGGCCGAGGCCCTGTTGCGAAGCGGGCCGCCATTCGATTCCGAAGAGGCCGGGTTCCATCGGCATGCCGCGTATCTGACGCAGTCCGAGGTCGTGTTCTTCTTCGAGGCGCCGGAGGTCGAGTGGATCGTCAACGACATCGTGGACGACCCGGTCCTGTCGACGGCGTTTGCACCGTGGCGGGCGATCGTCGACGGGCCGCCGCGGATCGCACACGAGCTGTTCTTCTGGTCGCGCGAGCTCGAGGAGACCGGAGTTGGGCTCGGAGCCTAGGACGTCGAGCCGGATTCGTCCTCGAGCAGCCCCTGGCCGAGCGCGTAGCGAACGAGCTCGGCGCGGGTCGAGAGACGAAGCTTCTGCATGATGTGCGCACGGTGCGTCTCCGCCGTGCGCACCGAGATGTAGAGCGTCTTCGCGATCTCCTGGTTCGTATGCCCGAGGGCGAGGAGTCGCAGCACCTCACGCTCGCGGTCGGATAGAGGGTCCGCCTCGGCTGCCGCGCGGGCCTCCGCTTCCGCCGTGACCATTCGCGCGCCCAGCGCGGGATGGACGTAGCGGCCGCCGTCCGCGATCTCCCGCACCGCTGCGACGACCTCCTCGTCCGCCGCCTCCTTGAGCACGTAGCCGCTCGCGCCGGCGGCGAACGCCTCGCGCACGTAGCTCGGGTCGTCCTGCATCGAGAGAACGAGCACCTTTGCATCCGGCGCCTCCTTGAGGAGACTCGGCAGCACTTCGATCCCGCTCGCGCCGGGCATGACCACGTCGAGCAGGATCACGTCCGGCTTCAGTGCGCGGGCGCGGAAGATCGCATCCTGCGCGTTTCCCGCCTCGCCGACGACCTCGATGTCTTGCTCGCGGTCGAGAAGGAGCTTGATGCCCGACCGCACGACGGCATGGTCGTCCACCACGACCGCGCGGATCACGAGACCGGAACCTCGACGGCGACAGTCGTGCCGGCCGACGACGACTCGACCGTCACCCGTCCGCCCAGCAGTGAGACGCGCTCGCGCATTCCGACGAGGCCGAGCCTTTCTTCATGCGTGACGGATGAATCGAATCCTCGGCCGTCGTCTTCGACCACCGTGGTCACAGCTCCGCCCCGCCGCACGAGCGAGATGCTCACGCTCTTCGCCTCCGCGTGCTTGACGATGTTCGTCAGCGCCTCCTGCACTATGCGGTAGATCGTCGTCTCAGCGTCGGCCGGCAGCCGCTCCCGCCCCAGCTGCGCCTCGAGCTGAACCTTCGTGTCCGTGCCTTCGCGGAACGTCTCGACAAGGCGCTCGAGCGCCGGCACGAGCCCGAAGTCGTCGAGCGCCTTCGGCCGGAGCTCGACCGCGAGTCGGCGCACGTCCTGCAGCGTTGCGACGACGAGCTCGCGGAGCTCACCGACTGCGACCCGTAGACCGTCGCTGCTCTCCGCGTCCTCCACCGCCTTCAGTCCGAGCAGGATCGACGTTAGCGCCTGACCCGTCTCGTCATGCAGCTCGCGCGCGAGCCGCTGCCGCTCGAGCTCCTGTCCTCTGACGACGCGCCGGAGCGAGTCCGATGCCACTCGTCGAGACAGATCGACCGCGATCGCAGCGCGCGCCGCGAACTGCTCCGCGAGTCGCAGGTCGTTGTCCCCGAAGCGTGGATCCGCACCAAGCTTGTCGTGCGCGATGATCACGCCGATCGCCTCGTCCCGCGCGAGGAGCGGCACGTAGAGACCGGTCCGCGAGCCGAACTGTCGCGTGGCGTCCTGGTGGACTTCGGGATCGTCGATCAGCGAGTCGATGCGCTCGCTGTGTCCGCGCGCGAGCACGCGTCCGGCCTTCGAAGAGGCGCGTGGAAGCGTTACGCCGATCATCGCGTCCGCATGCTCGCCTGCCGCCGCCTCGAAGCGGAGCTCCTCACCCGCGGGTAGCGCGATCGCGACGTTTCCCGCTTCGATCAGCTCGCGAAGGCGGCTCGCGATCAGGTGGAGGAGCCGCGCGAGCTCCAATTCTCCGACGAGCGCGTTCCCGATCTCGTTCAGCGACTCGAGCTGTCGCGACCACGCGGTCGCGGACTCGTACAGACGCGCGTTCTCGACCGCGACGGCAGCCTGCCCGGCGAGGAGCGTCACCAGCTCCTCGTCCTCTTCGTCGAAGTCCGAGCCGTCTTCCCTCTCGGTCAGGTACAGGTTCCCGTAGGCGACGCCGCGGAGCAGGATCGGGACGCCGAGGAACCGGTGCATCGGCGGGTGCCCCGGGGGAAAGCCGACGGAGCGCGGGTCCTCCCCGAGATCGTGCAGGCGAAGCGGCTGCGCGTCGTTGATCAGCACGCCGAGAATTCCGCGGCCGTGCGGCGGGTCGCCGATCGACCGGACTGTCTCCTCGTCGAACCCGGTGGTAACAAAGCGCTCGAGGGCCGTCCCCGAGCGGTCGATGACCCCGAGCGCCGCGTACTGCGCCCCGGTCAGGGAGGCGGCCGCTCGCACGATCCGCTCGAGGACGCCGTCGAGCGAGAGCTCGGAGGTGATCGCCATACCGGTCTCGAGCAGCGTGCGGAGCCGGTCGGTCTCGCGCGCCGTGGTCACGGTCCAATCGTAAGCCGCTGCCCGAACGCCGCAGAAACGCTGCGGAAAACCCACAGCGTCTCAGCGGCCGGCGTCCGATGCCGCCTGGCGGTGACGCGCCGAGACTCCGGACGAGAAGAACAACGCGAAAGGAGTCGCAATGTTCACCAACAAGAGGTTCTTCGAGTGGGGCGGCATCGCCGCCAGCATGATCCTCGTGATCTTCGGGATCGTGGCGATCGTGCTGGGCGTGAGCGGCCGCGACACCGTGCGCTCGAGCCTGAAGCAGGAGGCGATCGTCGGCACGCCCGACATGACGCCGACCGCCATCAAGGCCGAGGCGAAGCAGGCAGGCCTGCCGGCCTCGATCAAGCTGCCGACGGAGAGCGTCGCCGGCAAGACGATCAACACCGGGAGCGAGGCACGGGCGTTCGCGAAGTACATGCGAATCCACACGCTCGAGGCCACGAAGGGCTACACGTACGCCCAGATGGGGCGCTACATCGCGAAAGACGGCACTCCGCAGGCGCAGCTTGCCGCGGGTGGCGGGACCGACAACCCGCAGTACGCGCTCGTCGATCCGACGACGAAGCAGCCGGTGGCGAACGGCGCTCGTGACATCTGGGTGACCGAGACCGCGCTGACGACGGCGCTGAACACGTCGTACATGGCGGAGCAGCTCGCGAACTTCGGCATCGTCGTCGGGATCGCGTTCCTGCTCAGCGGGATCGGGTTCGGCGTCCTGACGCTGGGGGGCGCGCTGCGCAGGCAGAGCAAGGCTGCAGCCGAGGCGGCACCTGCTCGCAAGGTCGTGCCCGCAAGCTGAGCGGCGACTCCGCTCGCGACGGAAGGGCGGCGAAAGCCGCCCTTTCTCGTTCAGTAGTTGGCCGCAGACGGATCCGCGGGCGGCCTGATGTTGCGGGAGCTGCCGGAGTCGAGACTCAGGGCATGAGCGAACTCGAAACTCGGAACTGCACGCTTCGCTTGTCGGCACAGAACGTCGCCGAGCCGTGCCCGCGCGACCTGTGCGTTTTCTGGGAGCCGGGTGGGGCCGTCGTCGACGCGGCTTGCGGGCTGGAGCGGCTTGCCCTGGATGTCCGGCGTCCCGACGTGGCCGCCTATCTGCTCGAGCTTCGCGAGAGGCTCGACCAGGAGCGCGAGGTCGGCTCGAACTCGAAAGGAGGCTCGAGATGAACCCAATCATGCTCGCTACCGACGGTTCTCCGACCGCGGAAGAAGCGACGAAGATCGCAATCGAGCTCGCAGCGGCACTCGACGCGCCGCTACTCGTCGTCTCCTGCTGGGAGGTGCCACACCAGGCGGTGGCCTTCGGCTACGCCCCGATGGTCCCGGACCTCGATCGCATCGGCAAGGAAGAGGCCGAAGAGGTCGCCGAGCGCGCCGCCGAACGAGCGCGCGGCGCCGGAGCGGCGGCCATGGCGCTCGTCCGACGCGGCGACCCGGGGCGCGAGCTCTGCGCGATCGCCGAGGAGCGGGACGTTCGACTCATCGTCGTCGGGTCACACGGTTGGGGCGCATTGCGGCGGCTCGCGTTCGGAAGCGTCTCGACCGCCGTGCTGCACCACGCGCGTCAACCGGTGCTCGTGGTCCCGGAGACGACGGTCGCCGCCGAAACGAATGGCTGTCTGCGAGAAGCAGCTCGGAGCGCACGATGAACACGCTCAAGGACTTCCGGTTCCGCGTCGAGGCAGCTCCGCTGACGCGCGGCCGCGTCCGCCTGACGTCGGACGGGAAGGCGCCGCTCGAGGCGGCCATTCCCGCGGAGTTCCGCGGCGGCACACCCGGTATGTGGTCGCCTGAGGACCTCCTGGTCGCCGCGGTCACGTCCTGTTACGTGGTCACGTTGAGAGGCGTGGCGGAGCACCGCGGGTTGGCGATCCTCGGCTTGAACGTCGAGGGCGTGGGACACGTGACGCGCCGCGCGGAAGGACGGATTGGCTTCGTTGTGATCGAGCTTCGTGTCGACTTGACCGTCGACCCGGCCTCCATCGAGCAGGCCGAGCGCGCCGCCCGTGCCGCGAAGCAACGCTGCCTCGTCGGACACGCGCTGGACGTCCCGATCGAGCTCGAGCTCCAGGTTCGCGGCGCGGATTTGGTTCAACCGGCTCTCGCGGTCTGAGGTCGGCCGATGTCGCCGCCGCCTCAGATCGTCGCGCGCCCGGTCCGAACGAAGCGGGTCGTCGGCGTCCTGTCGATCCTGGACGTCGCGGACGCGCTGTCGAACGAGAACGAATCATGACCGGTCGAGGCGCTCGCGACTCGCGCATGCGCGTCCTGATCGCGGGCGGCGGCGTCGCGGCGCTCGAGGCGATGCTCGCGCTCCGAGCTCTAGCCGCAGACCGTGTCTCGGTGGTCCTCGTGGCTCCGGATCGTGAGTTCGTGTACCGACCGCTTGCGGTTGCCGAGCCGTTTCGCCTCGGCGAAGTTCGCACGTTCCCCCTCGACCGGCTTGCCGACGCCGCCGGCGCGCGCGTGTTGCACGACGCGGTTGTCTCCGTCGACCCCGATAGGCACACCGTCAGGACCGAGAGTGATGACGAGCTCGCCTACGACGCGCTGATCTTGGCGCTCGGCGCGCGTCCGCGCACGGCGGTTCCCGGCGCGACGACGTTCGCCGGTCCGTCGAGTACCGGCGCGTTCGGCGAGCTCCTGGATGCGGCAGTCGGAGGCTCTGTGGATTCGATCGTGTTCGCCGTTCCCGCAGGTGCGACCTGGCCGCTACCCCTCTACGAGCTCGCGCTGCTGACGGGTGCGGATTTCGCCGACCGCGGCACGCGCGGCGTCGAGCTCGCAGTCGTGACGCCGGAGGAAGCGCCGCTCGCGCTGTTCGGGAACGAAGCGAGCAATGCGATCCGAGAGTTGCTCGCGATCCGCGGCATCGCGCTGAGGACGCAGACGACTCCCGTCGAAGCCGGGGCGGGAACGCTGGCGGTCGTCCCGAAGGAGGAGATCCGGGCCGGGCGGGTCGTCGCGCTGCCACGGCTCGAGGGTCCGCGTCTACCGGGCATCTGGCACGACCTCAACGGGTTCGTGCCGACGGACGAGCACGGCCGGGTGCCGTCCGAGGTCGACGTCTACGCGGCCGGTGATATGACGCTGTTCCCGTTGAAGCAGGGCGGGATCGCAACTCAGCAGGCCGACGCCGCAGCCGCCTCGATCGCAGCCGCGGCCGGCGCCGAGGTGGAAGCGGCGCCGTTCCGCCCTGTGCTGAGGGGACTCCTGTTGACGGGGATGGTCCCGCGCTTCCTGCGCGCGGAGCCGGGGACTGCAGTGTCCGCCGTCGACACCGAGCCGCTCTGGTGGCCCCCCGGAAAGATCGTCGGCCGCTATCTCGCGCCGTTTCTCGCCGAGCGGCTCGGGCTACCGGAGACGCCCGCCGGTCGCGAAGGCGTCCGGGTCGAGGTCGCGCTCGACGCGCAAACCGCGGCTCCGCAGGTCGGATCGCCTGCCTGAGCCGCGGCTGAGTCCTACGCGGCGTTACTCGCCGGGACGGCCGCGTGATCGCGGACGACGAACACGGGCCTGCCTGCACGACGCACGATCTCGGTCGAGACGCTTCCGAGCAGCACGCTCTTGAACCTGCCGAGCCCGCGGGAGCCGACGACGATCAGGTCAGCGTCCCGTTCGCGGGCGAGCGTCGCGATCGCCTCTGCAGGATCGCCCTCGAGTGTCTCCGCGGCACAGGGGATTCCACGCTTGTCGGCGAGCCCGACACCAGCGGCGAGCGCGGCGCGAGACCTCTCCAGCTCCTTGGCCAGCGCACGCTCGTAGTACGGATGTCCCAGGACCGGCGACGGTACCGGCCGGACCGAGACGAACGTTACGGACGCCTTCATCGATTCGGCGAGGGCGAGGCCTTCGTCGACCGCCGCGCTTCGCCCGTCATCCGCGGCCCGGCGGATCGCGCTTGCGGGAAAGCCGCGAAGGCTCTTGGGTCCGGTCCGGATGCCGGCAGGACGGCCATCACGGATGCTTCGGGGCGAGCGATGAGCTCGACCCTGGACGCGAACCCTTCGATGCTCGCCGACGTCGTTCTCCGCGACGGCTCGACGATGCGGCTGCGGCCGCCGGTTGACGGCGACGCCGCGGATCTCGTCGGGTTCTTCGACGGCCTCTCCGATCGCAGCGTGTATCTGCGGTTCCACGGTCGTCCTTCGATCGACGAGGCACTCGTCGCGCCGGTCCTCGATCCAGACTGGGCCGAGCGTGGAGCATTGGTCGGCGCGGCAGGTGGGCAGATCGTCGCGCTTGCGAGCTTCGTCCGCCTGCGTGACATGCGAACCGCGGAGGTCGCCTTTGCCGTCGCGGACGCGTTCCAGGGTCGCGGCATCGGGACGCGAATGCTCGAGCAGCTCGCAGGCGTCGCAGCGGGAGTTGGAATCGAGGAGTTCGTCGCCGAAGTGATGGCCGACAACGTCGCGATGCTGCGTGTGTTCGCAGACGCAGGCTTCGAGGTCACGAGAGTCACGACGTTCGGCGAGACGGAAGTTCGCCTGCAACTGCAGGCGACCGACACACTGCGTGCTCACGTCGACGAGCGCGACCACGTCGCGGTCGCCGCGTCGCTCCGTCCGTTCTTCGCCCCCGCCACGGTGGCCGTCGTCGGCGCTTCGGTGCGGCGAGGATCGATCGGCGGCGAGCTCTTCCGGAACGTCCTGCGCGGAGAGTTTGTCGGCGCCGCGTATCCCGTCAACCGGACCGCGGAACCGGTCGCCGGCGTCCAGGCGTACCCATCGGTCGGCGACGTACCCGCAGCCGTCGACCTCGCGGTGATCTGCGTTCCGGGCCCTGCTGTGCTCGACGCTGTCGCCGATGCGCTCGCCGCCGGCGTGCGCGCCATCTGCGTCATCTCTGCCGGCTTCGCCGAGACGGGTGAGGAGGGCGTCGAGCGCCAGCGCCGCCTGCTCGAGCTCGTGCGCGCACACGGCGCGCGGCTCCTCGGTCCGAACTGCCTCGGCATCGCGGTGGCAGGGCCGCGTCTGAACGCGACGTTCGGTCCGCGCGCCCTCCCACCGGGAAACGTCGGCTTCTCCTCGCAGAGCGGTGCGCTCGGCCTGGCGTTGCTCGAACGGGCGGACGAGCGGGGGCTCGGACTCTCGTCCTTCGTGTCGATCGGGAACAAGGCGGACGTCTCGTCGAACGACCTGCTCGAGTACTGGGAGGACGATCCGGAGACGGAGGTCGTCGTGCTGTACCTCGAGTCGTTCGGCAATCCGCGCAAGTTCGCGCGCGTCGCGCGCCGTGTGGCACGCACGAAGCCGATCGTCGCGATGAAGGCGGGCCGCACGGCAAGCGGTGCGCGCGCCGCGAGCTCGCACACGGCTGCGCTCGCGGGCTCGGAGGCAGCCGTCGACGCGCTCTTCCGCGAGGCCGGCGTCCTGCGTGTCGAGACGCTCGAAGAATTGCTCGACGTCACGTCGCTGCTTGCCGGTCAGCCGCTGCCGCGCGGGCGCAACGTCGCGGTGCTCACGAACGCGGGTGGGCTGGGGATCCTTTGCGCAGACGCGTGCGAGTCGGCGGAGCTTTCGCTGCCGGAGCTCGCGCCGGCGACGCGCGAAGCCCTTCGCGCCGTTCTCCCCGTCGAAGCGAGCATCGCGAATCCCATCGACATGCTCGGCTCCGCGACGGCCGAGACGTACGAGCGCGTGCTGCCGATCATTCTCGCCGATTCCGGCGTCGACGCAGTTATCGTCCTCTTCGTGCCGCCGGTCGTCGCCGGCGCCGACGAGGTCGCCGAGGCGATCGCACGTGCTCTCGACGCCGCGCCCCACGACAAGCCGGTGCTCGCCTCGGTGATCAGCGCCGCAGGAACACCTGCCGCGCTGCGCCGCGGGCGCGCGACGCCGTTCGCCTACCCGGAGTCGGCGGCGCGCTCGCTCGGCCGCGTCGTCGAACGCGCGGAGTGGCTGCGTCGCCCGCAGGGCCGAGTGCCGAACGTCGCAGACATCGACCGTGAGGCCGCTCGCACGGTCGTGGCCGACACACGCGACCGCTGGCTCACGCCGGAGGAGACGCGCCGTCTGCTCAGCGCGTACCGCGTGCCCCTCGTGGCCGAGCGCCGGGTCGATTCGGTCGATGCCGCGGTCGCGGCGGCCATGGAGGTGGGCTTTCCGGTCGTCGTCAAGTCGGCGCTGCCGGGTGCGCACAAGACGGAGCTGGGCGCGGTTGCGCTCGACCTGCGCGACGACGAGGCAGTCCGCGCCGCCGCGGAGCGCATCGGAGCGCCGCTCCTAATCCAGCCGCTCGTCACAGGCGGAGTCGAATTGCTGGTCGGTGCAATTCAGGATCCCGTGTTCGGACCGCTCGTCGCGCTTGGTCCGGGCGGGACGCTCGCGGAGCTGATCGGCGATGCCGGCTTCAGGCTGGCGCCGCTCACGGATCTCGACGCGGACGAGCTCGTCTCGTCCGGAAAGGTCGGCGTGCTGGTCGACGGCTTTCGCGGCTCGCCACCAGCGGATCGGCGTGCGGTCGTCGATCTCGTCGTGCGCATCGGTCGCCTGGCTGCGGACGTGCCGGAGGTCGCCGAGGTCGACCTCAACCCGGTGATCGCCGGGCCCGACGGCTGTGTCGCAGTCGACGCGCGGATTCGCATCGCGCCGGCAACTCGGCGACGCGACGCCAAGACCTGGTAGCGCGACTGCGGGAAAACCCGCACCGCGAGTCCGGCCCGGCTCTGATGGCGCGGGTGCGTCGGCGGCGGAGACTCAGGTCGAAAGGAGGAACAATGTTCGAGAACGTGATCTGGGCCACCGACGGTTCAGAGTGCGCCGAGCGTGCGCTTCCCGTGGCGCTGGAGCTCGTCCGCGATGGCCACGGCAAGCTCTTCGTCGTCCACGCCGACGAGATCGTCGCCGGACGTTTCGGGGGCTACTCCGCGTACGCAGACGAGGAAGACGTCCGCGAGCAATTGCGTGCGAAGGTCGCCGCGCTCGTCGAAGACGGGGTCGACGCGGAGCTCCACCTCGTCAGCGGTCTCCAACGTGAGCCGGCCGACCTCATCGCAGGGGAGGCGCTGAAGCGCGGGGCCGACGTGATCGTCGTCGGCACGCGCGGCCACGGCCGCGCGGCGGGCATGTTGCTGGGGAGCGTTGCGCAACGGCTCCTGCACGTTTCGCCGTGCCCGATCCTCGCGTTGCCGATTCGCGCGCAGGTCCCGGCAGAGCCGGCGAGCACCCGGTGACATGTTCGTCGGGACTGCAGCGGGAGCCCTTGCGAGAAGCAGGAGCTCCCGCCGCGTCTCACGCCCCCCGCCTCTGCGGCCCGTCGCCCGGAATGTCGCGCCGCCGTACCGTCCGCTCCAGCTCGACGAGCTTGAGTCGCTCTGGCGCACGGCGCTGGATGCCGCGCGTAGGGCGATCTCGGCGGCGGAAGGCTGTTGCGACATCGACCCGTCGGAGCTCGCCGAGCGGCGCCACACGCTTGCACGTGAAGGGGAAGAGACGGCGGCGCTGCTCGCGAAGCTGACGGCAGAGCACGTCGTCGTCCGCCGATCAGCAGAAACCCGCAGCCATGATCCTTCCGATCCCCGATGGCGCACCCGCGGCGTCGGCGGACACTGAGGACGACATGAAGGATGGGTCTGACTCGATTCTCGTCGCCGAAGGCGTGCGGAAGGTCTACCGCTCCGGCGGCGACGAGGTCGTCGCACTCCACGGGCTCGACCTCACGGTCCCGCCGGGCGAGTTCCTCGCGGTGATGGGGCCGTCGGGATCCGGCAAGACGACGCTGCTCAACTGCGTCTCCGGCCTGGACGACATCGACGGCGGGCGTGTGCTCGTCGACGGGCTCAGCATCCACGAGCTTTCCGACAAGGAGCGCACGCGGCACCGGGCACAGGAGATGGGCTTCATCTTCCAGGCCTTCAACCTCATTCCCGTGTTCACGACGACGGAGAACGTCGAGCTGCCGCTGCTGCTCGCCGGCGTGCACGAGCGCGAGGCGCGCGCACGTGCCCGGGCGACGTTGGCGCGCGTGGGCCTGGCTCACAGGCTCGAGCGTCGACCCCCCGAGCTCTCGGGCGGCGAGCAGCAGCGCGTCGCGGTTGCGCGCGCACTTGCGGGACGGCCGCGCATCGTCTGGGCGGACGAGCCGACCGGCAACCTCGACTCCGAGATGGCCCAGAACGTCATCGAGCTCCTCGGCGAGCTGCACGCGGAAGGTCTGACGCTGATCCTGATCACGCACGATCCGACGGTCGCGGCACACGCGGACCGGCTGATCACGATCCGTGACGGCCGGCTCGTCGCCGACGAGCGCCTCGGGACGGGAGCGCCCGCGGCGGTGGGCGCCGGGTAGCGCGCAATGACCGGGGCCGCGCTCCTCGTCTCGCTCCTGGTCTCGCTGCCGTTCCTGTTCGTCATCGTCCGTCGCCCGATCCTGCGCCGGCTTGCGGTGCGGAACGTCGTCCGCCGTCCGCGGGAAGCGCTGCTCGTCGTCGTCGGGTCGATGCTCGGCGCGGCGATCATCACCGGCTCGTTCGTCATCGGCGATGCCATGAACGCGTCGATCCGCGCCGTGGCGCGGCAGCACCTCGGCCCGGTGGACGAGTTCGTGCTCGCGCGCGACCAGACCACCTGGGACGATCTGTCCCGGCGTCTGCGCACGCTGCCTCGCAGCGACGTCGACGGCGTGCTGCCCGTCTCGACGATGGACGCCGCCGTCACCGCGTACCGCGGCAAGCAGATCACGTCCGCACCGCACACGCAGGTGATCGGACTCGACTTCGCGCAGGCGCGCCGTTTCGGCGGAGATCCGCACGCAACCGGGATGCCGGCGCAGGCACCGAGGCGGAACGACGTCGCAATCACGACCGATCTGGCGAAGGTGCTCGGTGTGCATCGCGGCGAGGCGATCTACGTCAACGCCTACGGGACGCGAACGATGCTGATCGTCGGCGACATCCTCCCGCGTCGCGGCGTCGCCGGCTTCTCACTCGCACAGGGGCAAGAGTCGCGCAACGTGCTCGTCCCGTCATGGATGTTCGAGGAGATCCGCGGCATCGAGTCGACGTACGCAACGCCGCCGACAATGGCGGTTCTCGTCTCGAATCGCGGTGGCGTCGAAAACGGCGTCGGCCGAACGGACCGCGTCAAGGCGGAGATCGCTCGGGCCTCGCGCGGGCTCGATCCGCAGGTGATCGGTGTCAAGCGCCTCGTCCTCGACCAGGCCGAAGCTGCGGGCAAGGGCTTCACGCAGATGTTCACGACGATGGGAAGCTTCGGCGTCGTCGCAGGTTTGTTGCTGCTCGTCCAGCTGTTCGTGATGCTCGCCGCTGAGCGGAAACCCGAGCTCGGCATGGCGCGCGCGGTCGGGATGAGGCGGAGCTGGCTCGTCGGCGCGTTTGCGACGGAAGGATGGATGTACGCGCTCGCCGCAACGGTCCTCGGCTCGGTTGCGGGGATCGGTCTCGGCTGGGTGCTCGTCGCGCTGTCGCAGCAGATCTTCGACACGAAGCACAACCGTTTCGAGCTCGTCTTCGTCGTCCGTCCGGCGAGCATCGGCCTCGCCTTCACGATCGCGTTCGTGATCGCGCTGACGACGATCGTCCTCACGAGCGCGCGCGTCAGCCGGCTCAACATCATCCGCGCGATCCGCGAGATCCCGGAGCCGCCGCCACGGCGAAAGCGGCGTTGGCTCGTGATCGGAACCGCCGGTGCGGCGCTGGGGCTCCTGTGGACGATGGCTGCAGCGGGAAGCTCGGAGCCGTTCGGTCTGCTGCTGGGCCCCACGCTGCTTTTCTTCGGCGCCGCACCGCTCCTGTCGCGCGCATGGGCGACGCGGAGCGCCGTCTCGCTTCTGTCCGCGCTCACGGCCGGGTGGGGAGCCGTTGCGCTGGCGGTGTTCCCGAAAACGGCGGAAGGCGCTCCCGTCACGATCTACGTCGTGCAAGGGCTCGTGCTCGTCAGCGCGGCGGTCGTGTTCGCTGCGCTGCAGCAAGAGCGCGTCGGCACCGCGGTCAAGCGGGCGGGCGCCCAGGCGCTCGCGTTGCGACTCGGTCTCGCCTACCCGCTGGCGCGCAGGTCGCGCACGGCCCTGACGGTTTCGATGTACGCGCTCGTCGTCTTCATCCTGACGTTCATCACGACGATCTCGCACATGATCGACGCGAGCGCCGTGCAGGCGAAGGCGGACGTCCGCGGCGGCTATTCGGTCGTGGTCGACTCGAGCACGTCCAACCCGATCCTCGTCTCCGATCTCGCGCGGGTCCCCGGTGTCCGCAACATCGCGCCGCTTGCGCGCACGACCGCGAACTTCCAGGTCGAAGGAATGTCGAAGCCGGCGTTCTGGAACCTGACCGCGTTCGACGGGCGCTTCGTGGCGAACGGCGCGCCGGCCCTCGTCGATCGCGGCAAGTATCCGTCCGAGGCTGCAGCCTGGCGCGCTGTGCTCGCCGATCCGGATCTGATCGTCGTCGACCCGTCGTTCCTGCAGACGAGCGGCGGCCCGCCCGGATTCGAGGCGAAGATCGGGACGACGATGACCGTCGCGGATCCCCAGACGGGTCGCAGCCGGGTTGTCCGCGTCGCGGCGATCTCGCACTCCGACATGTTCTTGAACAACGGGGCGTGGTACGGCCGGCCCGGCGCGAAGGCATTGTTCGGCGATCAGCTCGTAGCGGCGCGCTTCTACGTGACGCTCCAGGCGGGTGTCGACCCGACGGCGTTCGCGTCACGCGTGCAAGGACGGTTCGTCGACAACGGCGCGGAAGCGTCGGCCATCAACGACCTGATGGACGAAGCCTTCACGATGACGAACCAGATCTTCCAGCTCTTCGAGGGATACCTGGCCCTCGGCTTGCTCGTCGGGATCGCCGGGATCGCCGTCGTGATGATCAGAGCGGTGCGAGAACGACGGCGCCCGATCGGAACTCTTCGCGCGCTCGGCTTTCCGTCGAAGACCATTGGCCGCAGCTTCGGCGTCGAGACGGGATTCATCGCACTGCAGGGGACGCTCATCGGCGCGACCCTCGCGCTGCTGACGCTTTACACGCTCGTGACTCGATCGGACGCGATGGGCGACGTGACGTTCTCGGTTCCCTGGATTCCGCTCCTCGTCCTGCTTGTCGCGACGGTGGGAGCGTCGCTCCTTGCGACCGTTGCTCCCGCCGTCACTGCGTCGCGGATTCGCCCTGCGGTCGCTCTCCGCACGACCGATTAGCGCCCGGGGCCAGGCCGACGACGAGCGACGTGACGTGGCGGACCCAGATGCTGGTCTCCTCGAGTCCGACTGCGCTTGCGAGCGCACTCGAGAGCACGCTGTCGCGGCAACGGACGGCGCCGAGAACCGTGACGATCCACCGGTTCGGATGGTCCTCGCGCTCGACGGTGAGCGGGAGCCCTCCGGGCGTTCTGCCGCGCCAGACCGCGTTCCGTGCCATTGCCGGCGGACCTTCGAGGACCTCGCTAACCGGACGCTAACCGCGGTCGGGCTTGAACCTTTCGTTACATGTCCGGCGTACGTTCGGAGACATGGGCATCGCCATCGCTGCGATCCTCGCCGCCGGCTCGCTCGCCGCGGGCGCGCCGGCGAACCCGATTCAGGGCGAGAACGCGCTCCCGGGATCGGAGCCGGCGTCGTGGATCCAGCCCGCGTACCCGCCGACGGCGATCGAGGGCTGGGCGTCGGAGGTCAGCGTCCTACCCGGGGAGACGGTCCATCTCCACGTCAGCACGGCGAGCGATCGCTATCGCGTCGAGATCTACCGCCTCGGCTGGTACGGCGGTCTCGGCGCGCGGCTGGTGGCGTGCATCCCGAGTTGCAGCGGCGAGGAGCAAGGCGAGCGGTACGGGCGGGAGACCGGCGTCTTTCGCGCCGACTGGCCCGTGACGGACACGTACACCGTTCCCGCGTCGGCGGCGAGCGGCTACTACTACGCGCTCCTCCGCGACACGAGCCCCGGCGACAACCACGATGCGCGCGGCTGGGTCGTCTTCGTCGTCCGCGAGCCGCCGACGCAGCACTCGCGCATCCTCGTGCAGGTGCCCGTCAACACATGGCAGGCGTACAATCCGTGGGGCGGGAAGAGCCTCTACCCGTTCAACAGCACGGATCTGGTGCACGCGGTGCGCGTCTCGTTCGATCGCCCGCTCGCGTACACCGCGCAGGGCCCGTTCGACGCGGAGTACAACCTCGTACGCTTCCTCGAGCGCAACGGGTACGACGTCTCGTACCAGACGGACGTCGACACGGACGAGCATCCGGAGAGCCTCCTTCAGCACCGCCTCGTAATCGTCGCGGGACATGACGAGTACTGGACGAAGACGATGCGCGACGCGTTCGACGCCGCGCGCGACGCGGGCACGAATCTCGCGTTCACAGGATCGAACGCGGCGTACTGGCAGATCCGGTACGAGAACGACCACCGGACGATCGTCGGCTACAAGGACTACCCCGACCCCGAGCCTGATCCGGCGTTGAAGACGAAGCTCTTCCGCGAGCTCGTGCCGCCGCGGCCGGAGTGCGAGCTGATGGGCGTCATGCACATGGGGCTCAGAGAGCACGAGTACGGTCCCGTCGACTACACCGTCTCGCAGGCGGCCGCGACGGACCCGTGGTTCGCGGGCACCGGTTTCGCTCCCGGGGACAAGGTGCTCGACGTCGTCGGCAACGAATGGGACTCGCTCCCCCGGACGCCGCCGTCGGAGTGCGCGAAGCCGGGGATGACCGTGCTCTTCCAGTACCACGGCCAGCCGGTCGACGCGGACGCGATCCGCTACACGGCTCCGTCCGGCGCGCGCGTCTTCGCAGGCGGCGCGCAGCAGCTGTCCTGGCCGCTCGACACGTTCAACCTCGGCCGTTTCGGGCGCACGTTGCCGCCGGACACGCGCTTCCAGCAGTTCATGCGGAACGCGCTCGACGACCTGACGCGTCCGGCGTCGCCGATCGCCGTGAGCGTGAGGGTCCGGCGTCGAACGACGACGATCGTCGTGCGCGCGCATTCGGATGCCCGGGTCAAGGAATACGACGTCTATCGCCATCCGGGAGCGCAGTCGTTCGCGCTCGACGCGTCCGATGTTCGGCTCGTGTGCCGAACGACGGGCGCCGCCTGTCGCCAGCGTCGGCTGAAGCCGGGCAGCTACCGGTTCGCCGCTCTCGCGGTCGACCAGTGGGGAAGCTCCTACCCGACGGTGACGCAGACGATCGTCGTCCGGCGCGCCCGCCGCGCGCGTTAGCCGATCGCGTAGACCGCGCGGGCGTTGTCGCGCAGGATCCTCCTGCCGGCGTCGGCCGCGTCGTCTGCGCTCAGCAGCTCGGGCAGCACCTCAGCGAGCCCTTCGCGCCACCACTTCGCCGCGAGGTAGTACAGCTCGGGCGTCCGCGCCGCGTCCGATGCATACAGCAGCTTCGAGACGGGTGCGAGCTCGAGCGCCTCGCGCACTGCTTCGGCCGGACGCGCGACGTGCGGGATCGTCAGCGACAGGTCGAAGTAGACGTTCCCGTAGACGTGCGCGAGCCAGCCTGCCTCGCGGACGAACGGATAGCAGTGCAGCAGCACGAACGTCGTGTCGCGGAAGCGCTCGATCAGCGGCTTCAGATAGCCCGGATTCACGCGAGGCAGGAACAGGTCGGAGTCGCCGAAACCCGCGTGGACCTGCACGGGCAGCGGACTGCCCGTCGCCTCGTTCGCCTCGAGCGCCGCCGTCAGCGTGTACTTGATGCGCATGCCCTCGATCCGATCGGTGCGCGTCGAGGGAACGAGCGCGTCGAAGTCGAGTCCGCCGCGATAGGCGGCGATCGTCTTCAGCGCGACGAATCCGTTGTCTCGTGCGCCGGAGATCTCGGCACGGACCCGCTCGAGCCCCGCTTCGCCCGACTCCTCCGCCACGCGCTCGATGCGCATCACCGGCCGCGCTTCGCAGCGCGCGAGCTCGCCGAGCTCGTCCCAGCTCGTCCCTTCGCCCGCAGGCGGATAGCCGTCGTCGACGAGCAGCAGCTCCGTTCCCGTCGCGCGTAACAGCGTCGACGCGTACTCGGCCGGATCCGTCGCTTGCCGATGCTCGTAGACCGCCGCTTCCGTCCCGTCGCAGCCGAAGAGCTCCGCCAGCTCGCGGATCGCGCGCCGGTAGGTCACGCCGGTCGCGACGTGCGGCCACTGCCGCGGGTCGGAGCTCTCGGAGAAGAGCCCGCGAAACTCGTCGAGCGTCGGCCGTTCCCGCAGGATCCCGTGCGCGTGGTGGTCGACGAGCTTGACGCTGTTCAGTACTTCGAGAAGTGGCCCTGCTGCTCGAATACCTCGTCTCCCGCGGAGTAGGTGGCCCACTCGGACCGGCGAACCGCAAGGTACGACTCTGCCAGGACGGGACCGAGCGCGGCGGTGAGCACGTCGTCCGCTTCGAGCGCGTCGAGCGCCTCTGCCTGCGTCGCCGGCAGCCGCACGATGCCGCGCTGCTCACGCTCCTCCTCCGGGATCGACGCCGGATCCACCTCGACCGGCTCGGGCGGCTCGAGGCCGTGCTCCAGTCCGTCGAGGCCGGCCGCGATCAGTCCGCCGACCGCTACGTACGGGTTCGAGCTCGCGTCGGCGGCCTTCAGCTCGGCGTTCGTGGATGCCTCTTCCATCCCTCGGAACACCGACGGCACGCGCACCGGTGCCTCGCGGTTGTCGTGTCCCCAGCAGACGAATGCGCCGGCCCAGTACTGCGGGATGATCCGGTGGTACGAGTTGAAGCTCGGCGCCGTCAGGCCGCACAGGCCGGGCAGGTGCGCGAGCACTCCCGCGATGAACGCGCGCGCGTCCGCGGAGAGCCGGTCGGGCGCGTCGGCGTCGTGGAATCGGTTCCAGCTCGCGTCCGTGTCCCACAGCGAGAAGTGGATGTGGCAGCCGTTGCCGGCGTTCTCGGGCCACGGCTTCGGCGCGAGCGATGCGACGAGCCCGTGTCTCGTCGCGATCCCGCGGATCGTCTCGCGCACGAGCAGTTGCTCGTCCGCGGCCTGCAGCGCCGGCCTGTGGGGGGTCGAGATCTCGTGCTGGCCGTGCCCGAGCTCCGAGTAGTACTGCTCGAGCCCGATCTCCTGCGCGTCGAGTGCCGCGGCGAGGTCGTCGACGTAGTCCTGCGCCGCGGTTGCGCTGATCGTGGAGAAGCAGAGGCCGGAGTCGATCGGCACGTACTGTCCGTCGACCTGCGTCGCGAGCGAGAACTCGTTCTCGAACGCGACCTCGAGCCGCATCGAGCGCTCGGCGAGCCGGTCCTCCATCCGCTTGAGGAAGCAACGTTGGCACACCGGTGCGGGCTCGCCGTCGAGCTGCCGGTGGTCGACGAGCATCGCGCCGAGGTGGGGCGCGTACGGCAGGACGCGGAACGTGTCGGCATCCGGCACGAGCCGCACCTCGCCGACAGGCCCCATTCCCTCCACTGGCTGCAGCTGGTCCAGCGCGTTCATCGCCTGCATGGCGACGGTCAGGCCGATGCCGCTCTCGATCCGTCCCTCGAGCCCGCGCACGGAGCTCGCCTTCGCGCGGATCGTTCCATCGTTGCCGCACCAGAGAAAGCGGACGAGGCGGAGACCCGCCTCGTCCACCTTCTGTACGACATCGCGTGCTGTCACTTACCCCGCTGGCGTCGGGGTAGGAGTCGGAACCTCGCGTCGATGCGTGTATTCGCTGATCGAGTAGATCGCGATCGCGACCGCCGCGGACAGCGCGACGATGATCGCGAGCCACACGCGCCAGCTGTGCGTCGTCCATTGCGTGACCCACGGCGTCTTGAACGTCACCACGGCGCCCACGACGGACGCAGCGATGCCGACGATTCCACTCCCGAGGAGCACCGGCGTCGGCGCAACCTTCACTGCCTCGAACTTCTCGGGAAATGCGCGCTTCACGAGGTAGATGTCGGCGAAGAGCAAGACCATCGAGATGCACCAGATTACCGTGACGGCAGCCTGGAACATCCAGAAGATCTTGTTGGTGTTGTTGCTCCCGAACCACGGGCCGAAGGCGACCACCGTGATCCCAGAAGCGAGCACAGTCTGCAGGATGATCGCGTTCACGGGAACGCGCGTCTTCTCGTTCACACGCCCCAGCGCCGTCGGCATCCGCCGCTCGAGGCCGGAGACGAACAGGAGCCGGCTGAACGAGTAGTTGTAGACGACGGTGTTCGAGACGAAGAACCAGAGCGCGATCAGCGCGATGATCACGGCCCACGTGTGCGAGCCCCAGAACGCGTGCTGGACTGCGACGAAGATGTCGGAGAGACCTCCCGTGCTCTTCGAGGCGGGCAGGTTCATCATCGTCCCGAACGTCGCCCAGAGATATCCGATCATCACGACAATCGAACCCCAGAACAGGTACTTCTTGATCGCCCGCAGGTCAACGATCTCAACGCCCATGTTCAACGGTACCTCGATGCCGAGGAGCGCCAGAATGACGAGGCCGAACAGTGTCCAGGTCCCAGAGTGCAGTGACCAGTTGCTGGCAGTGCCGAAGCCGCCGGTCGCCGAGTGGCCGTCGCCGATCAACCAAAGAATCCCGGCCAGGCCGATGACGAAGATCGCCGCGCCGTAGAAGACCACTGCCACGTTCGCGTAGTTCTGCGTCATCCGCAGCCGGAGCAGCGAGATGACGGCCGAGAACCAGAGGACGGCGAGGATCACGAGCCCCTGCTCCCAGTTCTTCGGCAACCCGCCCGTGTCGATGAACTGCCAGATCGTCACGACGGCGTCGCCGGTTGCGGCCATCACGAGAATTCCCGGCCACCAGGCGCAGAAGCCGGCGAAGAAGCCCCAGAACGGACCGAGCGCCTTCTGGGTCCAGACGTAGAGCGATCCCTCCTGCGGGAACATCAGCCCGAGCTGCGCCGTCACGAGCGCCCCGGGGATCAGGAAGGCGAGGAAGCCAAGGATCCAGTACGTGTACGCGGCTGGGCCGGCGCGCTGGATCGCCGAGGCGTTCACGATGAAGAGGACGATCGCGACGAAGATGATCGTCATGTCCGCGGAATTAAGGACCCGCGGCAACATGCCGGGCGCGATCCGCTCGGAGATCATCACGCGTTCGTCCGCCTGGGAAGCCATAACCACCTCCAGGGTCGATGCGGTTGACGCGATTGTCGCTTTAGACGCCCGGGTTACGCAAGAGCCGCGACAGGAGCTGCGCGCGAACCGGTAACGACGGAAGCACGACGTGCTCGTCGGGAGCGTGCGCGCCGCCGCCCTCTGCGCCGAGGCCGTCGAGCACCGGAACGCCGACCGCGCCGAGGAGGTTCCCGTCGGACCCGCCGCCGGACGACTCCTCGTCGAGCTCGAGCCCGAGCTCGCGCCCGTACGTCCGCGCCTGCTCGAAGAGGCGGCCGGCTCCCTCCGAGCGCTCGAGGGGCGGTCGCGTCCAGCCGCCGCCGAGCTCGAGCTTCGCCTCGGGATGCACCGGTTCGAGCTTCGCCAGCGCGCGCTCGATCTCGTCTCGATCCGCCATGGTCGCGACGCGCACGTCGACTCGCGCCTGCGCTTCGGCGGCGACGACGTTCTCGGACGTCCCGCCGCTGACGACGCCGACGTTGAGCGTCGTCCCGCGCTCGGGGTCGTTCAGCGCGTTCAGCGCGTGGATCTGGTGCGCGAGCTCGTCGATCGCGCTCACGCCCTTGTGCCGGTGCGTGCCGGCGTGCGCAGGCCGGCCGTGAATCGTCAGACGGAATCGCCCGAGACCCTTCCGCGACGTCTTCAGCTTCCCGCTCGACCCCGGCGGCTCGACGACGAGCGCGGCGGCGACGCCGTCGGCCGCGGCTTCGAGCAGCGGCCGCGCAGTCGGGCTCCCCATCTCCTCGTCGGCGGTGAGGAACACGCGCAGCGTGCGCCGCTCGGCGCCGGCGAGGCGGATCGCTTCGACGAGCACGACGAGGCAGGACTTCATGTCGTACACGCCCGGGCCGAAGGCGTGGTCGCCGTCGACGCGGAACGGCATCGACTCGAGCGTCCCGACCGGCCAGACCGTGTCGGTGTGGCCGACGACGAGGAGAGGCTCGCCGGATCCGCCGAGCTCGGCGCGGAGGTGGTCGCCGTCGAGCATCGAGACGTTCGCGCCGAGCGTCGCGAGCTCGCTTCCCATGCGATCGGCGACGGCGCGGACGCCCGGCGTGTACGTCGGCGACTCGATCTCGACGAGCTCGCGGAGCAGCTCGAGCATGGCCGCAGCTTAAGGCGCCGCTTGCGGCGCCGGCCTCAGGACGCGTGGGCTTCGCCCATGCGTCCGTCTGAAATGACCGGCCGACACGTTCGAGCTGTCACGTTAGACGCCGTTACGGGGTGATCGTCTTCGAGCGCGCCAGCTCGCGGCCGGTCGCGTCCAGCGCGACGACCGCGATGTGCTTCGCCTTGCGTGCCAGCGGCAGCGCGTTCTCGAAGTGCGTCTTGGAGATCGTCAGACCCGGCTGCCCGTCGAGCTCGAGCTGCCAGCGTGCGACGTCGGTGGCGCCGTTCCAGCTGACGAAGACCTTGTTGCCGCGAATCGCGATCGCAGGCTTGTCCGTCGGATGCCCGTGCCAGACGAAGCGATACGCGCGGTACGAGTCCGCGTCCTGGTTCGGCTTCGTGATCCGCGCCAGTCCTTTGCCGAAGCTGAGGTCGAGCACGACGCGGCCGCTCGCGTCGAACTCCGTCACGAACGGTACCGCGCCCCAGCCGACGAACACGTGGCCGTCGGGCAGGAACTGCGCGTTGCCCTCGAACGGCACGAGCAGCCGCTTCGGGTGGTGGTAGCTCCGCACGAGCGTTGCGCGCTTCGTCTTCGGGTCGGCGTGGAGGACGAGGATGCGGGTGAACTTCTCGGCGGGTGGGGCGGCGCCGTTGTCGAAGAGCGTGAGCGTCCCGTTCGGGTGCAGCCGAGCGTCGTGCTGCCATTCGAAGTTCGTCCCGTGGCCCATCCTGAAGTCGCTCTTCTTGCCGCCGAGTCGCCAGAGGATCTTTCCCGTCTTCCCGTCGATCTCGTAGACCGCGTGCGTGTTTCGCGCCGAGATGACGTAGTTGCCGTTCGGCTCGAGCTCGACGGAGTTGAGGTGGAAGTAGTCGTAGGGCGGCGCCTTCTTCCCCTTCGCGGGCGGCTTCGGCGCAGGGGCGTAGGACTCCTCGAGGCCGATCGCGGGCCAGCTATGCCATTCGAAGAGCACGCGGCCCGTCTTGATGTTCACCTCTTGGAAGATCCCGTCGAAGATGCGGCCGTCCTTCGGGCCACCGACGGGCGTGAGGTCGACGTGCAGCTGGTGGTAGATCGGGAAGAGCGCCGTGTTCCGGCGCGTGATCACGAAGTCGTGGATGTCGCCGGCGTAGCCGTGTCCGGCGCGCACCTGCGCGATCTGGTGGTACGTGTCGTCGTAGATCACGTAACGGCCGATGCCGACGCCCATCGGCGCCTGGCCTCGCCACCACGTGAGCACCGGCTTCCCGTTGTACCGCTGCACGCGGAAGTCGCTGACGCCGTGCGTGTCGAGCGGATGGAACCACACGACCTGGCCGTTGTCGTCGAGGATCATCGGGCCCGCCTGGACGACCTTCATCTTCGGAGCGAGGAAGATGTACCCGGGGGCCGTCTGCGCGTCGGTCAACACGCGTACGGGCGGCGGCTTCAGATCCGGGCGCGAGAGGAAGTGCTGCGTCGGCGGCGGTGGGCCGGCGGGCTTCTTCGGCGCTGCGGACTTCTCCGATTTGCTGCTGCAGCCTGCGGCCAGCACCGCCAGCGCGACGAAGGCCGGCGCGAGGCGGTTCACGCGCGGGAGCATAATCAGCCGTCAGTGCACGCTGACGGGAAATGACGTTCCGAGGACGCGGCCGCGGGCAGCGAGCGCCTCGACCGCGACTCGCCCGGCGTGGGGCGGGAGAGCGATCGCCGTCTCGAATCCCGTTCTCGGAACGGTGCGCCGGGCGCCGACGAGCCGCCACGCGGCGACCGCCGTCGCGCCGTTCCAGCTGACGTACGCCGTTCCGTGGTCGACCGCGACGGCCGGCCGATCGAGCGGCTTCCCGGTCCAGCGGAAACGGAAGGCGCGATACGAGTCGGCGCCGCGTCCGAAGCGGAGGTCCAAGAGCGTCCGGCCGTAGGCGTCGAACTCCGTCACGAACGGCTGGTGCCCCCAGCCGACGAGGAAGTGGCCGTCCGGGAGCAGTTGCGCGTTGCCCTGGTCGACTGCGACGAGTGGCGGCAGGTGCGTGAAGCTCCGGACGAGCGTCGCGCGTCGCCGGCGCAGGTCGAGGCGGAGGACGATCGCGCGTGACTGCGGTCCGACGCGCGGCGCGGCCTCGTTGTCGAAGAGCGAGATCGCCCCGTCGGGCAGGCGCCGCGCGTCGTGCTGCCACGCGAACCTCGCCCCGGGCCCGAACGTGAAGTCGCTCCGCTTGCCGCCGAGCCGCCAGATGATCCGGCCGGTCCGGCGGTCGATCTTGTAGACGGTGTGCGTGTTCCGCGCCGACACGAGCAGGTTGCCGTCGGTGTCGACGTCGATCGAGTTCACGTGGAAGTAGTCGTACGGGATCGACGTCTTCTTCGGCCGTGGCTCGTACGACTCGTCGAGCGCGACGTGGCCGAGGCTGTGCCACTCGAAGAGGACGCGACCGCTCGGGACGTCGACCTCCTGGAGCGCCCCCTCGAAGACGAGCGCGCCGTGGACGCGGACGCGATGGAAGATCGTCATCAGCGCCGTGTTGCGCTTCGTGATCAGAAACTCGTGGATGTCCCCGATGAGCCCGTTCCCCGGCCGAACGCGCGCGACCTGCCGGTACGACGTGTCGACGATCGCGTAGTTGCCGTCCCCTTTTCCGTTCGTCGGCCGGCCGCGCCACCACGTCAGCACCGGCTTGCCGCGGTAGCGCTGGACGCGGAAGTCGGTGACGCCGCGCGTGTCGAGTGGGCGGAACCAGACGACGTGCCCGCGGTTGTCGAGGATCAGCGGGCCCGCCTGAGCCACGTGCTTCTTCGGAGCGATGAAGACGAACCCGGGTGCGGTGTCGTGAGCAGGAACGAGGACATCGACCGGAGGAGGCTTCAGGTCCGGGCGTGAACGAAAGTGCTGGTACGGCGGCGGGGTCCCGTGCGAGCCGCAGCCGGACGCGGCGACCGCGACCGCTGCAAGTGCGAGCGCGTGTTTCAATGAGCAGAGTGGTCTATCGCAGCCCGCTTCCGGACGTCGAGATCCCGGACGTTTCGCTTACGACCTTCGTCCTCGAGCGGGCGTTCGAGCACCGGGACAGAGCGGCGCTCGTCGAAGTGCCGACCTCCAGGACGGTGACGTACGGCGACCTCGTGGACGGCATTCGTTGCTTCGCAGCCGGTCTGTCGCGACGCGGGTTTCGGAAGGGCGACGCGCTGACGATCTACTCGCCGAATCTCCCTGAGTACGCGATCGCGTTCCACGGCGTCGCGTCGGCGGGCGGCGCCGTTCATCCGGCGAATCCGCTGTTGACGGCGAACGAGCTGCGCTTCCAGCTCTCCGACTGAGAAAGCGCGTGAGGCTGTCGAGGGAACCCCGGTCGAAGACGTCTTCGTGATCGGCGAGCGTTCGTTCGCATCGCTGCTCGAGTCGGAAGGAGAGCCTCCGACGGTCTCGATCGATCCGGCGGAAGACGTCGTGGCGCTTCCGTACTCGAGTGGGACGACGGGCGGCTGCAAGGGTGTGATGCTCACGCACCGCAACCTTGTGGCGAACATCTGCCAGCTCGGTGCGCACCTGGGCGCGGACGAGCAGACGGTGGCACTCGGTGTACTCCCGTTCTTCCACATCTACGGACTCGTGGTCGTGCTCAACAACACGTTGCGCGCGGGGGGCACGGTCGTGACGATGCCGCGTTTCGACCTCGAGGGCATGCTCGGAGCGATCGAGGAGCACGGGATCACGCACGCGTTCGTCGTGCCTCCGATCGTCCTCGCGCTCGCGCGACACCCCGCCGTGGAGGAGCACGACCTCGGCTCGCTCTCGTTCGTCATGTCGGGAGCCGCCCCGCTCGGGGCAGATCTCGAGCAGGAGTGCATCGACCGCCTCGGGTGCAAGTTCCGGCAGGGCTACGGCCTGACGGAGACGAGTCCAGTCACGCACATGGTCCCGCACGTGGCCGGCGCGGAGCGACTCGGGAGCGTCGGGCCGCCGATTCCGAACAGCGAGGTCAAGATCGTCGATCCGGCCACCGGCGAGCCCGTTGGGCCGGGCGGGCGCGGCGAGGTCTGGGTCCGCGGGCCGCACGTCATGAAGGGCTACCTCGCGAACGAGGCCGCGACCGCGATCACGGTCGACGCCGACGGCTGGCTGCACACCGGCGACATCGGGCTCGCCGACGAGGAGGGTTACCTCACCGTCGTCGACCGGCTGAAGGAGCTGATCAAGGTCAAGGGCTACCAGGTCGCGCCGGCCGAGCTCGAGGCGGTGCTGCTCACGCACCCGGCGGTCGCGGACGCGGCTGTGGTGCCGAGCCCGGACGAGGAGGCAGGCGAGGTCCCGACGGCATATGTCGCGCTGCGGGCCGAGTGCGACGCGGACGACATCGTCGCGTTCGTGTCCGAGCGGGTGGCACCGTACAAGCGGATCAGACGGTGCGAGATCGTCGATGAGATCCCGAAGTCGGCTTCGGGCAAGATCCTCCGCCGCGTCCTCGTGGAGCAGGAACGCGCACGGGTCTAGGGACCCCCGGGCGCGCTCACACGTATTCGCCGCATGAACCGACGTGAGTTCGTCGTCGCCGCGGCAACCCTCGCGTTCGCACCGCGGGCGTTCGCGAGCGTCGGCTCACGCGTCGCCCTCGTGACCGCGGATCTCGAAGCGCGCCTCGTCGTCGTCGACCTCCCGAGTGGCCGCATCCGGGGGCACATCCGAACGCTTCCCTACCCGCGGAGCATCGAGACCGTCGGCAGCGTCGCGGTCGTCGCGCATTCGGACATCGGCGCGGTGAGCATCGTCGACGGACGAACCCTGAGGGTGAAACACGTGCTGCGCGGCTTCGGCGAGCCGAGATACACGGCCGGACATCCCGACCGACGCCACGCGTACGTCACCGACGCCGGGCGCGGCGAGGTGGCGGCGATCGACGTCCTGCGCGGCCGCGTCCTGCACCGGGAACCAGTCGGCGCGCTCGCACGGCACATCACGATCAACCCGTCAGGACGGACGCTCTGGATCGCGCTGGGCTCGAGGGCGAAGGAGCTCGCACTGGTCGACGTGTCCCTGCGTGCGCGCCCGCGCCTCCTCCGGCACTTCCGGCCGGACTTCCTTGCACACGACGTCGGTGTCGCACCAGACGGCCGTCATGTCTGGGTCACGTCGGGCGACCGCGACGAGCTGCGCTTCCGTACTCGAGTGGGACGACGGGCGGCCGCTGTCGCGCACCGTCGTGCCGGTCGGCTCCTACAACGTGCAGCACGCGGACGGCTGGGTGCTGACGCCGTCGCTCGGACACGGCGACCTCTGCATCCTCGACGACGAGGGCCGGGTGCTACGCAGCGAGAAGGTCGCGCGGTCGTCTCACGACGCCTGCGTCGTGACCGCCGCCTGAAGCGACTTGCCGACGGAGCCGAGCTCCTGGCAGGCCTGCACGACGCGGGCGGCCATCGACTCCTCCGCCTTCTTCATCCACGCGCGCGGGTCGTACGCCTTCTTGTCGCCGACGCCGCCGTCGACCTTCAGGACCTCGCCGTAGTTGCGGAAGATGTGGTCTGCGGCGCCGCGCGTGTACGTGTACTGCATGTCGGTGTCGACGTTCATCTTCACGACGCCGTGGCGGAGCGCCTCGGAGATCTGCGCCTGGGTCGACCCGCTGCCGCCGTGGAACACGTAGTTGAACGCCGCCGCATCGCCGTATCGCTCGACGACCGCCTCCTTCAGGTCCCCGAGCACTTCCGGGCGGAGCTTCGTGTTGACGTCCGCGTAGACGCCGTGGACGTTGCCGAACGTGGCCGCGAGCATGTAGCGCCCGTCGGAGTAGCCGAGCGCCTCGATCGTCGCGAGCGCGTCTTCAGGCGTCGAGTAGAGCGCGGTCTCCGCGGCGCCGGTGTGATCCAGTCCGTCCTCCTCGCCGCCGACGAGGCCGATCTCGACCTCGAGGATGATGTCGACGTCGTTGCACCGTTCCAGGTACTCGCGTGAGAGGCTCAGGTTCTCGGCGCGCGGGAGCGACGACCCGTCGAACATGTGCGAGTTGAAGAGCGGCCCCTCGCCGCGCTCCTTCCGTCGCTCGGACTCGTCGATCAGCGGGTTGAGGAAGTTGCCCGCCTCGGGCGGCGTGCAGTGGTCCGTGTGCAGCGCGATCAGCACCGGATACTTCTCGCCGACGACGTGCGCGAACTCGGCCATCGCGCGCGCGCCGGCCGCCATGTCGGCGATCGAGCCGGACGCGAACTTCGCGCCGCCTGTCGTCATCTGCACGATCCCGTCCGATCCGGCCTCGGCGTACCCGCGCATCGCCGCGTTGAGCGTGCTGGACGAGGTGACGTTGACGGCCGGGTATGCGTAGCCGCCGGCCCGCGCGCGCGAGAGCATCTCTGCGTACTGCTCCGGTGTCGCGATCGGCATCTCGCGCCGAGAATACGACAATGCGAGCCGGCGGCATAGACCGCAGTTCGGTTACATCTGCCCGCTGAGCCAGGGGTCGGCGCCGGGATCGCCGCCGGCAGCTGCGATCGCGAGGCGCGCGAAGTAGTGATCCCACCCGTGTGCGTGCGACTCGACGTTCTTCGCATCGGGCAGGTCCTTGTGCGTGAAGCGAAGCAACGTACCGTCGCCGTCGGCGACGAGCTCGATCTCGATCGTGCTCGAGCCCGGCGGAACCGGCCGCTCGCCTTCCTCGCCGGGCTCCCAGCCCCACGTCTGCACGAGCCGGTGCGGCGGGTCGAGCTCGACGAACTCGCCACGCGCGGTATGGCCCGGGATCACCTCGACGCGATAGACGCCGCCGGGACGCGGGTCGAGCGTTGCGGCCTGCCCCATCCAGCGCGTCGCCTTCTCCGGATCGACGAGGAACTGCCAGATCGTCTCGGGGCTCGCGTCGATCTCGATCTCGCGAACCAGAGACGTGGTCTCAGTTGCGCTTTCCATGCTTCTTCCTCTCCTCTCGTTCGGCCTCGCGCTTGAGCGCGTCGAGGCGGTCGCCCCAGAAATCGTCGAGGAACGCCTTCAACTCGGCGAGGCCTTCCGGCCGCGCCCGGTAGAGGCGCCTCGTGCCGTTGCGTCGTTCGTCCACGAGCCCGGCCTCCTTCAGGACTTTCAGGTGCTGCGAGACGGCGGGCTGCGTCACGTCGAAGTGCGACGCGATCTCGCCTGCCGAGAGCTCGGCATCCCAGACGAGCCGCAGCATCCGGCGCCGGTTGGGTTCTGCGATCGCCTTGAGTGCCGTCTCCACGACGCATACTTAAGCAGATACTTATTTAAGTGTCAACTTAAAGTCGCACCCCTGAAAACGCGAACTTTGTGCTGATCGTTTCGTAACACGCTCGTCCTAGCGTCGCCGGTTAGCTGGCGATTAGCACTCGATGCGAACTTCCGCTCGAGCGCTCGAAGACGAAGGGAGACGGAGATGTTGCGGTGCGCATTCGGCATCGGGGTCGTTGCGGCTGTCGTTCTTGGTATCTGGACAGCCGGGGCGGGCGCGGAGCCACCGGCGCCGGCGATCGTGACCGGCCTCGATGCCGGTTGGCCGGACGTGCACGGCTGGGACGCTTACGGCACTCAGGCGCGGCAGTGGGCGGACTGGGGCGAGTGGCCGCTTGCGTTCTCGCCGTATCCGACGTACCAGCAAGGTGTGCGCGTCGCGATCGGCGACGTGAACGGCGACGGGCGCAACGAGATCGTGACCGCGCCCGGCACCTCCGCCTTCACGGAGTTGAAGGTCTTCGACGGACGCTCGTTCAGCCGGTTGGGCACGTTGCTGCCGTTCAAGGACGCGGCGTGGTACAACGGCGCGTTCGTCGCAACGGGCGATACGAACGGGGACGGGCGCGCCGAGGTGATCGATGGGCTCGACAGCGGCTGTTGCACGACGCTGCACGTGCTCGATGCGTTGAGCGGCGCAGACATGTCCGGATTCTTCCCGTACGGCGATCAGAGCCAGGTCGGCGCACGTGTCGCCGCCGCCGACGTGAACGGCGACGGCAAGGCCGAGATACTCGCCGTGGCAAAAGGAACGGGACGCGTCAACGTCTTCTCATCGTCGGGCGGTGCCGCCTTCCGCACGATCGACGCCTTCGGCTCGGAAGCGACGGGCGGTGCGTCGATTGCTGCCGGGAACCTCGTCGGCGACGCGCATCCTGACATCGTCGCGGCAGCGTCGACCGCGTCGGGTGCACAGGTGAAGATCATCGACGTCGGCAGCGGCGCAACACGCGCGTCATTCTTTCCGTACGGCTCCATTCCAGTGTCGTCGCTCGAGGTCGCACTCGGCGACGTGGACGGGAACGGCAGCGAGGAGATCGTCCTCAGCGCCGCGACTCCGGGCGGAACCGAGGTGAAGGCGATCGAGGCGTCGGGGAGC
>VAYM01000022.1 GCA_005884945.1 Actinomycetota bacterium
TGTGCGACGCGCGGCGCAACGGGAGCCTCTTCCTGATCGACGGCGAGACGTTCCACCTCGTGGCCTGGTCTCCCGAGCCATCCGAGAAGTTCCGCGATTTCATGGAACGGATTCGGCAGCCCTTTCCCATCGAGCGCTCCTACATCGTGAAACACGTCTTCGAGAGCAAGGCTGTCTTTCACGTCCGGGACGCGACCGTCGAGGCGGATTCCGACTACTACAGGCAGGACGCGGCCGAGTTCGGCTACCACAGCGCCCTCGGGGTCCCGCTCCTCCGCGGCGACGCCGTGATCGGAGTCCTGTCGCTCATCAGGCCGGACGTGCGGCCGTTCTCCGAGCGCGAGATCGCGCTCGTCCGCGCGTTCGCCGACCAGGCCGCGATCGCGATCGACAACACCCGCCTCTCGACGGCGACGCGCCACGCGCTTGAGCGCCAGATCGCGGTCAGCCAGGTGCTGGAGGCGATGAGCCAGTCGACCGCCGACGTCTCGATCGTGTTTCGCACGATCGTCCGCAGCGCGGTGAACCTCTGCCTCGCCGACAACGCGTCGATATTCCGCGCTGACGGCGAGGTCTACCGGCACGTGGCCAGCGCGACGGCGTCCGGACGGTTCGCCGACGAGGCGGCCTTCGAGCGGATCGCGACGGAGGCGGCGCGACAGGGCCGGCTTGTCAAGGAACGCGCGACGGTCGTCGGCAGGGTCCTGCTCGAGAAGGCGACCGTGCAGATCCCGGACGTCCGCGCCGATCCCGAATACGACAACACGAGGAGCCTCGATTTCATCACCGCGCTGTCGGGGACGCCGGCACGCACCGTCCTCGGCGTCCCCATCGTGAAGGGGGCGGCCCTCGTGGGCATCGTGATCGCCCGGCGGACCGAGGTGTCTCCCTTCAGCCCGCGCGAGATCGACGTGCTCGAGACGTTCGCCCGTCAGGCGGCCGTTGCCGTCGAGAACGTCCGTCTCTTCAACGAGACGAAGGAGGCGCTCGAGCGGCAGACGGCCACCGCCGACATCTTGCGAGCGATCGCGGGGTCGCCCACCGATCTTGCGCCCGTGCTCGACGCGATCGCGACGAGCGTCGTCCGGTTCTGCGGGGCGACCGACGCGCAGGTGTGGATCAAAAGGGGCGACGACCTCTATACCGAGGCGCACTCCGGCGATCTCCCGATTTCGAACACGCCGTTGGCCGCCAGCGCGGACACGGTGAGCGGTACGGCGATGCTCGAGCGTCGCACGATCCACATCCACGACATCGAGTCGGAGGCAGGCGACGCGTTCCCCCTCACGCGGGAGCGTTTCGCCGCGCTTGGCCAACGCGCGCTGCTCGTCGCCCCGCTCCTGAGAGAGGGCTCGGCCATCGGCACGATCGCCCTCCGAAAGCGTGATCCGATCCCGTTCACGCCAAACCAGATCCGGCTCGTAGAGGCGTTCGCCGATCAAGCGGTGATCGCGATCGAGAACGTTCGGCTCTTCAACGAGACCAAGGAAGGACTCCAGCGACAGACCGCGATCTCCGAGATCCTACGCGTGATCTCGAAGTCCCCGACCGACGTCCAGCCGGTGCTCGACACGATCGCCGAGAGCGCCGCCCGATTCTGCAACGCCGACGACGCGGCGGTCGCGATCGTGCGCGACGACGGCGAGGGCACCATGTTGACCGCCACGCAGGGTGGCACGGCGCTCCCGCCGCAGGCTTTCGAGTTCTCCCATCGGTCGGTCACACCGCGCGCGATCCGGGAAGCCAGGCTCTTCAACGTCGCGGATATGGAGGAGCTGCCCGAAGACGAGTTCGGCGAGGGGAAGGCGTACGCCAAGGATCACGGATACCGCGGCTTCCTGGCCGCGCCGCTTCTGAAGGGCGGCCGCGCGATCGGCGCGATCCAGCTGCGTCGGACCCTTCCGGGCGCCTTCGGGCCGCGGGAGATCAAGCTTGTCGAGACATTCGCAGCTCAGGCGGTCATCGCGATCGAGAACACTCGCCTTTTCAACGAGACGAAGAACGCTCTCGACCAGCAGACAGCGACTGCCGACGTCCTGAAGGCGATCAGTCGATCGGCGTTCGACCTCACGTCGGTGTTTGACGTCGTCGTCGAGAACGCGAACCGGCTGTG
>VAYM01000023.1 GCA_005884945.1 Actinomycetota bacterium
GAACTCCCCATACCGGGATGTTGAAATGCCGGAGGTTTTCTCTACGACTACCACTCGGGCTCGATCGACCAGCCGGGGACACGCTCTCTTCGCAGCGCGCACGGGCCCGCGTCCGCTCGTCTACTTGGTCGGGCACGCAGCCCGGCTGCGTATCGGCCGAAGTTTCCGTTCTTTGTGATCCAGTCCAATCCTGCGGAGAGGCAGGTGCTCGTCGCGTCGGGGACGATGATCGGGTCTGTCGACGAGCCGGAGCCGGTTCTCTCAGACGATCCGATCGAACGCCGCTGCGCGGTGCGAGAGACTCGTATCCGCATCCACCAAGCACGGTTCCGAGGCCGAGTCGTTCCGGCGTATCCAGAACAGTGCGCGATCTGGCGCTTGAAGGAAGTTCGGCTCCTCGAAGCGGCGCACATCGTCGGAGACATCGAGGAGGCCGGCGAGCCGATCGTGAGCAACGGCCTGGCTCTGTGCTCGATCCATCACCGTGCGTACGACCAGGATCTCGTGGGCGTTTCGCCGGACTACGACGTGTGTGTCTCGCCGCGGCTGCTCGAGGACGAGGACGGCCCGATGCTCGATCTGCTGAAGACGTTCGACCGGCAGCCGATCTATGTCCCGCGCCGAGCGGAGTGGAAGCCGGACCGCGAACGCCTGGCATCCCGGTTCGACCGGTTCCTCACGCGAAACGCGGTGTGAGGCGAGCGGGTTGATGCGAGACCTAACCTTGGGCTCCGATCGAAGGCTGGTACGTGGTGCGCGAGGCTCGCGTTCGCATCCATCGGTTCCCTCGGCACGAAGACATCATCGTCGTCACCAAAGAACGGCCCTCTCGTGCTCACGAAGCAGGACACCTGGTCTCCGAACTACGGAACGCGCGCCCGGTACATCACGACGTCGAGCGCCGGCCACGGTGGGCCTGCGCGTAGGGCGCCAAGAAGCTCTTGCCCTGCTCGCTTCCCATTCGGAAGTTGGTCGTCTAGATCCCAGCGCCACGCGGCGACCACTGCCAGAACGAGGAGGCGGCATGCGCGAAGCAGCTCTTCATCAGCGCCGGCATAGCACTCGCTGACCTCTTCCGGCACATGGGCCAGGTCGAACTCGACAGGCCCGCGGCAACACGTCTCGAGATCTATGAACAACGGCCCGCTCTTCGTGTTGAGCAGGTTGCCCGCGTGTGGCTCTCCATGCAGGAGTTGCTCGCCAGAGGCGCGCTCACTGATCTCACGTCTCTGGCCTCGTAACGTGCTGCTGAGAAGCTTCCGTTCCGAGTCTGCGAGCCCTGGAGTTCGGTCCGGGCTCGCAACGAGTTGTTGAGCTTCCGCGACTCGGTCCGAGAAGTGCGGCACAGTGACATCGACCTTCGCCATACCGGCATGCAACCGCTCAAGCGCCTTCGCGTAGTCGGCTGGTGAGAGCTCCTGAGGTGCCTGTTCGTAGTAGGTCCAGAACGTAACCACGAACCCGCGCCGCTCATAGACACGCGGTTCCACTCGGGGCTCAACACTCGCCACGGGGGCCTCGATCTCAGCAAGCCGTCGTCCAATCTCAAGCTCGGCCTGGAACGCCTCGAGTCCGGCGAATGCCACTCGGGCAACGACGTCGCAAGGCAGCAAGCGCAAAGCGAGCTTGTTCGAATTGTGAAGGACCCTCGCGTCGGCGGCTGCCAAATCCAGCCCTGAGGCGACCTCTATGGCTGCACCTACCGCACGTACAACGTCTGACCCGTGCATCTCGACCCATTCTCGCCCGCTCGTGCACAGCGACCGAGGTATGAGCGGCTCGCTATCACCGTATGAGGCGCGATCGGGAACGCCCGGCGTCGCGGTTCGAGCGGTTCCTCACGCGTAAGCGCAGCCTGATCGCCGCGCGTAACCACGGTCACAACGGCTTCGACTTCCGCGTCCGTGTGGATCCCGCACCCGATGAGTGTGGTTAACCGTACGTCCGAACCGAACTGCCGCTCCGTACTGCCCAGAGACAAGTGCGAGGCCAAAGAGATGGAAAACGCTTCGCAATCTCGACAAAGCAGAAGGAGTCAGCGTGAACAAGATCCAAGCATTGACCGTCGCGGTTGTGTTGGCAGCCGCAGCGCTCGTTGCCGCCATCTTCGGAGACGCGTCGTCCGCGGCCTCCCAGAAGGCTCCGAAAGGAGCGCTCGTCTCAATCCACAAGACGGCGCTCGGCAAGGTCCTCGCAGACGCCCGCGGGCACACGCTCTACCTGTTCGAGAAGGACAAGAACCGGATGAGCTCGTGCAACGGCGCGTGCCTCGTGTACTGGCCCGCGGTTCGCACCGCCGCCAAGCCCCGCGCCGGCGCCGGCGTGCGCGCGTCGCTACTCGGAGTGACGATGCGTGCGGACGGTCGCCGCCAGGTGACCTACGCGGGACATCCGCTGTACACGTTCGTCGGCGACACGAAGCCCGGACAGACGACCGGCGAAGGCCTCACGGACTTCGGCGCCGCCTGGGACGCCGTCGCCGCGAACGGCCGGCCGATCGAGCCGAGGGCCCCCGCATCCGGCGGCGGCTACGGGTCAGGCTGGTAACCGAGCGCTCGGGAGGGGACGTTCCGCGTCCCCTCCCCCGCCCGTTGACGGAGACCGCCCTTCCCGATGCTGGAGAACCCGGCGGGGCTTGCAGGCCTACTGGACGACCTGGCGTCTACGACGTAGCGACTGCCAGGCCGCGCGCCTTGCGCGAAGCAGCGGTCTGCCGTTTCTGGCCCGAGAGCTCGACTTTGCGCAGCCGCACGTGCTCCGGCGTTACCTCCACGCACT
>VAYM01000178.1 GCA_005884945.1 Actinomycetota bacterium
CTCTGGGCGGGAACGGTCCTGTCTGCCGCGTTCCCGTTCGCGCTGGGAATGGCGCTCGCGCTGCTCGGTCTGTGGGCTTTGCAGGAGGGCAAGCGCGGCCGGTTCGCTCTACTCGTCCTGCTCGCGCTGGCGGCGAGCCCGCTCGCGTTCCTGTTCCTCGTCGTCGCGCTCGCGGGCGTGGCCGTCACGCGGCGACCGCGGCGCTCCGAGCTGGCCGTACCTGCGGCTGTGATCGTGTCCGCGCTGCTCGGCGAGCTCGTCCTCATGCGCCTGTTCCCCGAGAACGGGCACTTCCCGTATCACCCGGAGCAGTTGATCCTCGCGCTCTCGTTCTGCGTTCTCGGCGCGCTGATGACGCGCGCGGCCACGAGCGCGCGGCCGCTGCTCGGCCTCTTCCTCGTCTACTTCCTGGCGTGCGTCTTCTCGTTTGCGATCCCGACGGATCTGGGCTCGAACGTGGAGCGACTTCGCTACGCGGCGATCCCGATTGCCCTGCTCGCGGTGTCCGTCGCGGGCTGGCGGCCGCTCGCCGTCGCGCTCCCACTCCTCGGCGTCGCCGGTTTCTGGAACGTGAAGCCGCTCGTGGCGAACTACGTGCGCGCGGCTTCGGATCCCGCTGCCAGCGTCCGCTACTGGCAGCCCGCGATCGCGTATCTGCACCGGCATCTCGAGCCGTCCTACCGCGTCGAGGTCGTCGACACGCTCGAGCACTGGCCTGCGGTCTATTTCCCGGAGGCCGGGCTGCCCATCGTTCGCGGCTGGTACAGGCAGAACGACTTTCCCGCGAACGAGCTGCTGTACGACGAGGAGCTCGGCCCGCAGGCGTACCGGCAGTGGCTCCGATCGCTCGGCGTCGAGTACGTCGTCTTGAGCGACGCGCCGCCCGACTACAGCTCGCGCGCGGAGGCCAAGCTCTTACGCAGCGGCGCGTCGGGATTGCGGCCGGTGTTCTACTCGCCGACGGAGACGGTCTATCGAGTGCCTGATCCGCGGAGCGTCGTGAACGGGTCCAGTTCGGCAGAGGTGATCGCGATGGATGCGACGCGCTTGTCGCTCTGGCTCGGCGGAACCGGACGCTACCGCGTCGCCGTCCGTTTCTCGCCGTACTGGCACACCTCGCGGGGTTGCGTTTCGCGCAACCCGGACGGAATGACGCGGCTCACCGTCTCTCGCGCCGGCCGGATCGACCTCGACTTCAACGTGAACGTGCACCGCGGCCTCGAGACGCTGACCGGCCTCGAGCCCTCGCGGTTCTGCCGCAAGTAGGACGCTGCGGGCGCGCGCGTGGTTCTGCGCGCACGCGGTTCTCGGTACACGCGCGCGCGCGCCCCCACCCGGGTGGGGGTGACGCACCCGCCACCCGCTGAGATCGACGATACCGACAAACTCCTCGCACGTCTGTGCCGGATCCGTGCCGACTTTCCACGCGCGTCGGCCGACACCGCCCTCGGCTACGATCGCTCCCGTGGTCGAGCAGACGACGCAGACTGTCGAGCAGCAGCTCGAGGAGATCGGGACCCGCCTCGCGTGGGTCCGTGATTACCTTTGACCCCGATGCGCTGACCGCCCGCCGCGCCGCGCTCGAGGCGCAGCTGGGCGAGCCGGGCTTCTGGGACGACCAGGAACGCGCGGCTCAGATCTCGACGGAACACTCGCGCGTCACCCGCCGGCTCGAACGCTACGAGCGCCTCGCGCGCGAATACGACGACGCGAAGGAGCTCCTCGCGCTCGACGGCTCGCTCGAGGCCGAGATCGCCGAGCAGATCCGACCGATCCAGCGTGAGCTCGAACGTCTGCAGGAGGACGCGCTCTTCACCGGCGAGTACGACGCAGGCGACGCCGTCGTCACGATCCACGCCGGCACGGGCGGCACCGATGCGCAGGACTGGGCCGAGATGCTCCTGCGCATGTACCTCCGCTGGGCCGAGACGCGCGGCCTCGGCGTGGAGATGCTCGAAGCAAGCCCGGGTGAGGAGGCCGGCCTGAAGTCGGCCACATTCACCGTCAAAGGCGAGAACGCGTACGGGATCCTGAAGGCGGAACGCGGTGTCCACCGTCTCGTCCGGCTGAGCCCCTTCGACCAGGCGCACCGTCGCCACACCTCGTTCGCGCAGGTGATCGTCAGTCCGCTGCTCCCGGACGACACGGACGTCGAGATCGATGAAGGCGACCTCCGCGTCGACACGTACCGTGCGAGCGGCGCGGGCGGCCAGCACGTCAACAAGACCGACTCCGCCGTTCGGCTCACCCACCTTCCGACGGGCATCGTCGTCAGCGTCCAGAACGAGCGGTCGCAGTCGTCCAACAAGCAGACCGCGATGCGGATCCTGCGCTCCCGGCTCGCCGAGCTGGCCGAGGAGGAGCGGGAGGCGGAGCTCGCCCGGGAGCGCGGCGCCGCCCAGGACATCGGCTTCGGGAGCCAGATCCGCTCCTACGTGCTGCATCCCTACCAGCTCGTGAAGGATCACCGGACCGACCACGAGGTCGGCAACACCCAGGGCGTCCTCGACGGCGACCTCGACGGCTTCATCCGCGCCTACCTGCTCGCCAAAGCGGCCGGTCAGGTCGTCTAAATGGGGCGCTAGCAGGAGCTTTCGCTAGACTCCGCGAAATCCTTAACAACCGGTGCGGCGGCGCCGAGCCACCCGCGCTTCTTTACCCCGGTGCAGGACACGACCCTCCAGACAGAAGACCCACAGGCAATCCCCGTCGCCGAGACCAACGGCGCCGCGCCCGTGCCGCCGGGTGCCCCGAGCCCGAGCGCGATGATCGTGCTCGAGTCGGTGACCAAGGTCTACGAGCCCGACGTCACCGCCCTCCGCGACGTCACCTTCGTGATCGAGAAGGGCGAGTTCGTCTTCGTCGTCGGCGCGTCCGGCTCCGGCAAGTCGACGATCGTCCGGCTCCTGCTCAAGGAGCTCGAGCCAACGCGCGGCCGGATCCTCGTCGGGGGCCGCGACCTGACGCGCCTGCGCCGCTCGAAGGTGCCGCTCCTCCGTCGGAACGTCGGCTGCGTCTTCCAGGACTTCAAGCTGCTCCCGGCGCGCACGGCCGCCGAAAACGTCGCCTACGCGCTCAAGGTGCAGGGCGAGAGCCAACCGGCGATCCGGCGGAAGGTGCCCGAGGCGCTGAACCTCGTTGGGCTCTCGCACAAGGTCAACTCGCTCCCCGACGAGCTCTCCGGCGGCGAGCAGCAGCGCGTCTCGATCGCGCGCGCGGTCGTGAACCATCCGCCGCTCCTCGTGTGCGACGAGCCGACCGGGAACCTCGACCCCGACACGTCGGTCGGGATCATGCAGCTGCTGTACCGGATCAACCGCGCCGGCACGACGATCCTCATGGTCACACACGACCGTGAGATGGTCGACAAGATGCGACGCCGCGTGATCGCGCTCGAGGACGGCCGGCTCGCTCGCGACGAGCGGCGCGGCGGCTACGAGTCCTGATGGCGCGGTTGCGGACGATCCTCGCGGAGTCGCTCCGGTCGCTCGGCGCGAACATGTCGACCACGCTCGCCGCCGCGGTCACGGTGCTCATCGGGATGTTCCTGCTCGGCCTCTTCGTCGCCTTGTGGAGTTGGGCGCACTCGTACGACCACCAGCTGAAGAACCAGCTTGCTGTCCGCGTCTACTTCTGCACGCCGTCGACGTGTCCGAACGTGTTCGTCTCGAAGGGGGAGGCGCTCAACGAGATGCGCAGGCGCGAGCCCGCGGCGACGAAGGTGCTGCCGTCGAACCCGTTCCCCGATGCGCTCAAGGTCTACCCGAAAAGCGGCGACTTGACGCCGGTGATCGGCAAGGAGTTGCAAGACGCGAATCTCGGCGGTGTGCAGACGATCGACTGGGGCGGCAAGCTGACGAAGCACGTGCTGCACGTGACGCACGTGATCGAGACGTTCTTCATCGCGGCGGCGATCCTCCTCATCCTCGCCTCGACGCTGCTGATCGCGAATACGATCCGCCTGTCGATCTTCTCGCGGCGACGTGAGATCGAGGTGATGAAGCTCGTCGGCGCGACGAACTGGTTCGTGCGCGGCCCGTTCATGATCGAAGGACTGCTGTGCGGGCTGATCGGCGCGATCGGCGCGATCGTGCTGCTGATCGTCGGAAAGGAGGTCATCCTCCCGTCGATCGGAACGCTGCAGACGGGCAGCGAGCCCGTGAAGGCGCTTGCGTTCGAGCTCAACGCCCTCGTCCTCGTCGCGGTCGGCCTCGCGCTCGGTGCAGCGGGCTCGGGCCTCACCATCCGCCGCTTCCTGCAGGTCTAGCCGCCGCGCGCCCCGCGCGGAAACCTTTGACACTTCCGAGACACCCGGTGTCCGGTGCCTGGCACGGATATCCGCCGAACGGCCGTGTCTGACGACGCTGCGCACGTGGTCGTCGAGCTCGCCAAGCGCGGCAAGCTCGTCGTCGGCGAGCCGTATTTCGCGCCGGGGGTGCCGCTCGTCATCGATCGGAAAGGCAGCGGCGAGGCGAGGTCCGGCGATCTTGCGGTCGTCGACCAGAACCGCAGACGCGCGCGGCTCCAGCGCGTCCTCGGGCGCGCGAACGACATCGAGGCCGTCCTCGAGGGCCTGCTCGTCCACACGGGCGCGCGAACCGACTTCGAGCCGTACGACCTGCCCGATCCTTCGCTCGAAGGACGCGTCGACCTGCGCGACCTGACGACGTTCACGATCGACCCCGAGACCGCGAAGGACTTCGACGACGCGCTCTCGATCCGCGAGGAGCCGGAAGGCCTGCGCGCCTGGGTGCACATCGCCGACGTCTCCGCCTTCGTCCCCGCCGGCTCGCCGCTCGACCGCGGCGCCGCCGAGCGCTCGTTCACGACGTACGTCCCCGGCCGCGCCGCACCGATGCTGCCTCCCGAGCTCGCTGACGACCGCTGCAGCCTGCGCCCGTACGAGGACCGGGTCACGGTCACCGTCGAGCTGCCGCCGACCGGGACGCCGTCCATCTACCGCTCGGTGATCCGTAGCGACGCGCGCCTGACGTACGGTCAGGCCGAGCGGCGTGAGGCGGCCCCCGACATCGCCGAAGCGCTCGAGCTCACCGATCGCCTGACCGCAGCGATGCGCGAGCGTCGTTTCGCGCGCGGCGCACTCCGGATCGAGACCCCGGAGATCGCTTTCGAGTTCGACGGGCACGGCCGAGTCGGCCGTGCGTGGAAGGAGTCCGAGCCGACCGCGCACCGGCTCGTGGAGGAGCTCATGATCGCCGCGAACGAGGCGGTGGCAGAGCTCCTGTCGTCTCGCCGCCGCGCAGCGCTCTACCGCGTGCACGAACGGCCCGGGCCCACCGCGATCGAGCTCCTCGTCGCGAAGCTCGCCGACCTCCGCGTTCCGACCCCGCCTGTGCCCGAGCACCTGTCGCCGGCCGCGGCAGCCGGCGTCGCCGCCGCGGCGAGCGAGCTCGTCATGGAGTACGTCAAGCGCTCCCACCGCGGCGCGGAGGCGTTCCCGGCGCTCGTCCTCCGCTCGCTGAAGCAGGCGCGCTACCACCCCGAGAACCTGGGCCACTCCGGCCTCGCGAGCCCGGCGTACTGCCACTTCACGTCGCCGATTCGGCGCTACCCCGACCTCGTCGTCCACCGCGCGCTCCTCCGCGAGCTCGGACTGTCGGACGATCCCGGGCCCGCCGACCTCGAGGCGCTCGCCGAGCACACGTCCGCCCGCGAACGGGAGGCGGCGCAGATCGAGTACCTCGCCGACGAGATCTGCCTCGCCTGGCTGCTCGAGGACGAGCTCTTCGAGCGCGGCTGGGACGCGGAGTGGGAGGGCGAAGTCGTCGGCCTCATCGGCGCCGGGCTCTTCGTCCGCTTCGGCGAGGTGTTCGAGGGCTTCCTGCCGTCGCGACGCCTCGGCGGCGATTTCTTCGAGCCGAACGCGCTCGGTACCGCGCTGGCCGGCCGGCGCGGAGGCGGCACCTATCGACTCGGCGACGACATCTCGGTCCGGGTGGAGAAGGTCGAGCGCGCGGAGGGCAAGATCGAGCTCGCGCCCGCCGCGAACCGTCGGCGCCGGCGTCGCGAATAGGCAGGGACGCCGCACCTCGAGGTGCGGAAAACCGTAACGACGCGAGCCCGTCCGAGACCTAACCTGATGCACATGAAGAAGCGACTGTTCATCGCACTGATCCTCCTGGCGCTGCTGGTCCTCGCCGCGCTCGGAGCGTTCATCGGCGCGGGGGGCGACTGATGCTCTCCCAGGCGGTCGCCCTCCCGCTGGCTCTCCTGCCGTTCGTGTCGCTGCTCGCGACGCTGGGCTGGATGGCCCGTAGCTCCTAGCGAACGACGGTGAAGCTTCGCGAGCCGATGAGCTCGCCGTACTCGGCGGAGCTGCGCGGACCGAATCCAGGCCAGACGTACCAGGTGTAGACGCCCGGCTTCAGCGTGCGCTTGCGCCCGGCGTACTTCCACGTTCGCTTCAACACGAACGACGGCTTCGTCGGCCAGGCGCTGAGCACCTTCGCATCCGCAGTCGCGGCGAATACGCGAGTGCCGCCGTAGAACGCCTGCAGGTTGTAGTACTTCGCCCCCTTTACCTTGCGCCACGTGAACTTGACGATCTTCTTCACGCGCGCGCCGGCCTTCGGCGACAGCAAGCCGGATGCTTTCGGGAACGCGACGGCGACAACGCCCTCGGAATCGTTTCCCGCCTTGTCGACCGCCTTGATGATGTAGCGGTATTCGACGCCGTTCAGCACGAGTTTGTCGCGGAAGGACGTTGCGCTGCCGCTGTACACGACCTGAGTCGCCGAGCCGACGGCCGTGGTCGACCGGCTGATCTCGACGTGGTTGAAGTCGCTCGCCTTGGGATTCGCCCACGTGATCGTCACGACTCCGTCGCCGGAGGTGACGACGACGTTCGTGACGTCGTCGGGCGGTGTCCGGTCGGTCGGCGGCGGCAACGGCGGCGGTGTCGTCCCGGGCTCGGGCATCGGCCGCACGTCGAGACTCGCCTGGGCCGTGGACGTGTTGCCACTCGCGTCGCGCGCCGTGAACGTCACCACGGTCACGCCGACGAGGAAGAAGTTCGGCGCGTCGTTCGTCACGGCCGGGTGAGCGTCGGCGAGATCCGAGACGGTGTAGCCGCCGAGGAACGCGTTCGCGGCTTCGTCCGCGTCGTAGATGCCGGCGGGGGTCGTCGCGTAGACGCTGCGGTCGCCGGGCGGGATCAGATGGGGCGGCGTCGTGTCGACGACCGAGACGGCGAACGACGCGGTGCCGGTGTTCCCGCTCGAGTCGGTCGCGCTGCACGTCACCGTGGTCGTCCCGAGCGGGAACGTCGAGCCGGAAGCCGGCGCGCAGACGACGTTCGCGATCGGGCCGTCGACGTTGTCGGTCGCCGTCGGGCTCGAGAAGTGGACGACCGATCCGCCGGGGCTGTTAGCCTCGACGTGGAGAGCGCTCGGCACGTTCGTCAGCACCGGCGGCGTCCCGTCCGCGACCGTGACGTTGAACGACCCGGAGGCGCTGTTGCCGTGCGAGTCCTGCGCCGAGCAGTGCACGGTGGTCGTGCCGAGTGGGAACGCCGAGCCGGACGAGGGCGAGCAGCTCGCCGCGACGGCGCCGTCGACGAGGTCGTTCGCCGTGGGGGAGAACGTCACGGTCGTCCCCACGGGCACGTTCATGTCCGCCGGCAGTGTCAGAGTCGGCGGCGTCGTGTCCTGCACGGTGACCGTGAACGACGTCGAGGCGGAGTTGTTCGACGCGTCTGTCGCGGTGCAGTGGACGACCGTCGCACCGAGCGGGAAGGTGCTGCCGGACGCGTGGTCGCAGGCGATCGACGGCGAAGGATCGACGTTGTCGCTCGCCGAGATCGAGTAGCTGAACGCGGCGCCGCCGGAGCCGGTCGCCTCGATCGTCGTATCGGGCGGGACCGACGTGAACGTCGGCGCCTGGTTGTCGACGAGGTTGACGGTGACGGTGAACGAGGCGGACGCCGAGTTGTGAGCGGCGTCCTCCGCGTTGCAGTTGACCGTCGTCTGCCCAACCGGGAACGTGTCGCCCGAGTGGTTGGAGCACGTCGGAGTGATCGGGCCGTCGACGATGTCGGTTGCCGTCGGCTCGGTGTACGTGACGACGGTCGGGCCCGTGCCGTTGACGGAGATGTCCGCGGGGACGGTGATCGCAGGCGGCGTCGTGTCATCGACCGTGACGACGAACGAGCCCGCGGGGTCGTTGTTGCTGTCGACGCACGACACCGTCGTCTGTCCGAGCGGGAAGAGCGATCCCGAAGCCGGCGTGCAGCTGAGGTCGCCCGCGTCGTACGCGTAGATCGCGCCGCCTGGTCCGGTCGCCTCGATCGTGACGTCGCTCGGCAGAACCTGCACGCGCGCCGATCCGAGCGGGACGAACGCTGCTCCGAGGCCGAGCAACGCCAGCGCCAGAAGCACGAGCCGCCGTCTCATCCGCGCGCGAGGACGTAGACGACGACGCTGATCAGGAACGTTGCGATGCCGGTGATGACGAGATCGATCCTGTGGTCGATGGCTATGCGACCGGCGGTGGTTCCACCCCACCGCGTCGCCGGCACCCAGGTGGCGACCACGATGAGGAGGAGCGCAGCGACCATGCCGCTGAGCAGCAGGACGGTGGCGGGATCCCGCTGCGACTTCGACGTCGTCGCGGCCGCCGGCGTCGCGGCGATCGGGCCGCCCGCGAAGGGCAATGCGGTCGAGGCGGGGCGCGGCTGGATCGCGTGGGTCGCCGCTTTCTTCGCATGGCGCCGGTGCTGCCGCACTCGCTTGTGCGTTGCGTGGTGCGTCGTCGCGTGCGTCGTCACGTGCGTCGTCGCCGGCGGCGTGTAGCTGGGAGCGGGCGTCGTCGACGGCGTCGGTGCGGGAGCCGGCGCCGGCGTGGAGTGGGTCACGTGCGGCGCAGGCCTGGGAGCGGGCTTCGGCGCCGGCTTCGGGGCGGGCGCCGGCGCCGGATCGGGCGTCGGAACGGTCGTCGACGGTGCGGGCTCCGGCGACGTGTCGGCGAGGGCTGCGGGCGCGGCTTGCGACCCACCGGCGCTGAGCGCGAACCCGGCCCAGGCGAGTGCCGCGGCCAAGACCGCGACAACCGCCAGTCTCAGGCGGTCATGCTCTCCTCGTGCCACAACTCCCCTCCCCCGACAACCGCAGGCGATTCAGTTTACGGCGCTCCTCCCCGGCTGGCTAGGGTCTGCGGCCTGCTCCGTACACTCCGGGCGTGGCCCGGACAGGAGAGAAGCTCATCGTCGACAACCGCCGCGCGCGGCACGACTACCACCTCCTCGAGCGGGTGGAGGCGGGCCTCGTCCTCACGGGGACGGAGGTGAAGTCGCTCCGCGACGGGCGCGCCTCCCTGCAGCAGGCCTATGCCGAGGTCCGCGGCGACGAGGCCTGGCTCGTGGGGGCGCACATCTCGGTCTACGACCAGGGGAATCGCGAGAACCACGACCCGGACCGGGACCGCAAGCTCCTCCTTCGGCGCAAAGAGATCGACTCGCTGGCCGGGAAGGTGCGCGAGCGCGGCCTCACGCTCGTCCCGACGAAGCTCTACTTCCGCGGCGGCCGCGCGAAGGTCGAGCTCGCGCTTGGACGCGGGAAGGAGCTGCGCGACAAGCGTCGAGATCTCGCCAAGCGGGAGGCTCAGCGGGACATGGAGCGCGCGTTCAAGAGCCGCCGCTGAGCGGCCGCCATGACGCCCCCTCGCCGCCGTCCCGCGTGAGCTGCCTTCGACCCGAGCCGCCGACGCCGATCAGCGCGATGCCCGCCCCGCCGGAGTAGACGATCGTGTGAGAGTCCGGGGAGAACGCCGGCGAGGCGCCGGAGCGGTCGAGCCGGCGGACGGCGCTCGTATCGGACCGCATCATGTAGAGCGCGAGCGGAGCGTCGATCGTCGGCGCGCGCACCCACGCGATGTGCGCCCCGTCGGGCGACCACGCCGGCATCAGCGCGTTGTAGCGCTTCCGCGTGATGCGCCCGACGTGACCGTCCGTCAGCCGCATGACGTAGAGCGCCGAGCAGTCGCGGCACCCGCGCCTGGCGTGAAGCCGGTCGCTGACGAGCAGGATCCGACCGTCGGGCGACCACCACGGCGTTCCGTCGAAGCCGTGCCCGTGGGTCAGCTGACGCTCGTTCGTGCCGTCCGCGTCGACGAGCACGAGGTTGTAGCTGTCTCGGTTCGCGGACCGGCGCTCGAAGACGACCCGCGTGCCATCCGGGGACCACGCAGGCACGAAGTCGGTCGTTCCCTCGGGTGGATGGCTGATCGCGACTGCACCGGCGCCGGCCGGGTCGGAGACGTAGATCCGAAGCGCGTCGCTGCTCGGCCCGGCCGAGAAGGCGATCTTCCGTCCATTCGGCGACCAGTCGGGATCGCACGCGGCCGGAAACCCGACGTCGAGCCGCGCGGGCGCTCCGCCGGCAGGCGCAACCGACCAGATCGCGCCGCACTCGTCGTCCTCGTCCACGACCGTGCTGTACAGGATCGCCTCCGGCCCCGGCGTCGTTGCCGCGAGCGGGGCGGAGGCGCCGGCCGTCAGGGCGGCCGCCACTGCGACCACGAGCCTGGTGAGACCCATTGTGGAAGCGTATGCTCGCCCCGAACTTCCCGGGGAGAAAGGAGGACGCTGTGAGACGCGTCTCGATCACGGTCAACGGGGCTGAGCACGATCTCGACCTCGACCCGCGTGAGCTCCTCGTGTACGTGCTGCGCGAGCGGCTCGGGCTGACCGGAACGAACGTCGGCTGCGACACGTCGTCGTGCGGCGCCTGCACGGTGCTCATCGACGGCGAGTCCGTCAAGTCGTGCACGGTCCTCGGCGTCCAGGCCGACGGCCAGGAGATCACGACAATCGAAGGGCTCGCGACGAACGGCTCGTTGCATCCGGTGCAGGAAGCGTTCAAGGACACACACGGACTGCAGTGCGGCTACTGCACGCCGGGGTTTGTGATGGCGACGGTGAGTCTGCTGCGCGAGACGCCGAGTCCGAGCGAGGAGCAGATCCGGCACGGGCTCGAGGGCAACCTCTGCCGTTGCACGGGGTACCACAACATCGTCCGGGCGGTGCAACAGGCCGCCGGAGTGGGGGTGTGATCGATGGCGACTGTAGAACAGGACGTCACGCTCGGCCGCATCGTCGGTACTCCGGTCGAGCGGAAAGAAGACGCCGTACGCGCACGCGCGCATCACGACCGTCGACGTCACGCCCGCGCTCGCGCACCGAGGCGTCATCGCCGCGTTCTCGGGCGACGACCTCGCCGACGAATGGCAGGCGTCGCTGCCTTGCGCGTGGCTTCCGACGGAGGATACGAACCAGCCCAATCACCGGCCGCTCGTCGTCGACAAGGCACGCTACGCGGGTGACGGCGTCGCGGTCGTGATCGCCGAGACGCGGGCGGAAGCGCGCGACGCGGCCGAGCTCGTGCAAGTGGAATACGAGCCGCTGCCCGCGGTCGTCGATCCGGAGCGCGCGCTCGAAGACGGCGCGCCGATCGTCCACGACGACTTCGGCACGAACAGTTGTTACACCTGGAAGCTGTCGGCAGGGGATGTCGACGAGGAGTTTGGGAACGCCTCGGTGGTGGTGAAGGAGCGCTACCGCCAGCAGCGGCTGATCCCCAACGCGATGGAGCCTCGCGGCGTCATCGTCCAGCCGTTCCCGGCGACGGGCGAGCTGACGATGTGGTCGGCGACGCAGATTCCGCACATCGCGCGCGTGACGCTGTCGATGGTGACCGGCGTTCCGGAGGCGAAGCTCCGCGTCGTCGCACCGGACGTCGGCGGCGGCTTCGGCTCGAAGCTGAATGTCTACGCCGAGGAGGCGCTCGCGCTCGTGCTCGCGCGCAAGCTCGGCCGTCCGATCAAGTGGATCGAGACGCGGACCGAGGGCTACCAGGCGACGATCCACGGCCGCGACCAGATCCAGGAGATCGAGCTCGCGGCGACGTCGGAAGGGAAGATCCGTGCGGTCCGCGCGAAGCTCACCGTCGCGATGGGCGCGTATCTCCAGCTCGTGACGCCGGGAGTGCCGCTGCTCGGCGCCTGGCTGTATTCGGGCGCGTACGACGTCGTCGCGTACGACTTCGAGTGCACCGGCGTCTTCACCACGACGACGCCGACGGACGCGTACCGCGGTGCGGGACGTCCGGAGGCGACGTACGCGATCGAGCGTGCAATCGACGCGCTCGCGCGCAAGGTCGGGAAGGACCCGGTCGAGATCCGCCGGCTCAACTTCCTGCGCGAATTCCCGAAGACGATCGCGTCGGGCCTCACCGTCGACTCCGGCGACTACGACGCGCATCTCGACGCGGCGCTCGAGCTGCTCGACTACGACGCCGTGCGCAAGGACCAGGCGGAGCGGCGTGAGCGCCGCGACACGAAGGAGGTGGGGATCGGCTTCTCGACGTACCTCGAGATGTGCGGGCTCGCGCCCTCGCGGATCCTCGGAGCGATCCGCTACGGCGCGGGCGGCTGGGATGCGGCGACGATCCGGTTCCTCCCGACGGGAACTGTGCAGGTGCTGATCGGGACGTCGCCGCACGGGCAGAGCCACGAGACGACGTTCGCGCAGATCGTCGCCGACCAGCTCGGCGTCGGCTACGACGAGATCGAAGTGCTGCACGGCGACACCGCCGTCACGCCGCTCGGCATGGACACGTACGGCAGTCGCAGCCTCACGGTCGGTGGTATCGCGGTGTACAAAGCGGCCGAGCGGATCGTCGAGAAGGCGCGCAAGATCGCCGCGCACCAGCTCGAGGTCGGAGAGGACGAGCTCGCCTACGACGGCGGCAGGTTCACGGCCAACGGCGGCGCGCTGACGACGAAGGAGATCGCCCTGCAGGCGTGGACGGCGCACAACCTCCCCGACGGGATGGAGCCCGGGCTCGAAGCGAGCTACGTCTTCGATCCGGAGAACTTCAGCTGGCCCGCCGGCACGCATATCGCCGTCGTCGAGATCGACACGGAGACGGGGAACGTCGATCTGATCCGGTACGTCGCGGTCGACGACGTCGGCAAGGTGATCAACCCGGATGTCGTCGCAGGGCAGATCCACGGCGGCGTCACGCAGGGCGTCGCGCAGGCGCTCTGGGAGGAGGCGGTGTACGACGATGACGGGAACCTGATCACGGGCTCGATGGTGAACTACCTCGTGCCGTCTGCCGCGGAGGTTCCGTCCTTCGAGCTCGGCAGCACGGAGACGCCGAGCCCGACGAACCCGCTCGGCGTGAAGGGCGTGGGGGAGACGGGCACGATCGCGTCGACGGCAGCCGTGATGAACGCGGTCGTGGACGCATTGTCCGCGCGCGGCGTGACCGACATCGACATGCCGGCGACGCCGGAGCGAGTGTGGCGCGCCGTGAAGGAGGTGGCGTCGTGATCCCGGCACCGTTCGACTACGAAGTGGCCGAGTCCGTCGACCAGGCGGTCGAGCTGCTCGGATCGCGTGACGACGCGAAGCTGCTCGCGGGCGGGCATTCGCTGATCCCGCTGCTGCGGTTGCGGTTCGCGCGGCCGGCGCTGCTCGTCGACATCGGTCGCATGGACGACTTGCGCTACGTGCGCGATGCGGGCGAGCAGCTCGCGATCGGCGCCATGACGCGGCACAACGACCTCCAGCACAACCCACTCGTGCAGGAGCACACGCCGATCTTGTCGCACACGGCCGGGCTGATCGGCGACCCGCAGGTGCGCCATCGCGGGACGATCGGCGGGTCGGTCGCGCACGGAGATCCGGCCTCTGATCTGCCGACGGTTCTGACGGCGCTCGACGCCGATCTCGTCGTTCGCGGGCCCGGCGGGGAGCGGACGGTTCCCGCCGAGGAGTTCTTCCGCGGCGTGTTCGAGACGGCGCTCGGTCCGCAGGACGTGTTGACGGAGATTCGCATCCCGAAGCTCGGGGCGGCGGGCTGGACGTACGTGAAGTTCACGCGGCGCGCGCAGGACTGGGCCACGGTCGGTGTCGCGGCGGTCGTGCGCCGGACGAACGGCACGATCGACGCCGCTGCGATCGCGCTGACGAACATGGGTCCGACGCCGGTGCGTGCGCGTGCTGCCGAAGGCGCGTTGAAGACTCCCGACGACGCGGCGGGTGCCGCGAACGTCGTCGCGCAGGAGTCCGATCCGCCAACCGACACGAGCGGGAGCGCGGACTACCGCCGTCATCTCGCAACGGTGCTGGCGCGGCGCGCTCTGGAGGAGGCGATCAGCCGCTGACGCGATAGCCGAGCCAGGTGATGCTGGCCGGGCGATCCGTTCCTGCGGGCCGGTAGCGGACGTAGAGACCTTCGTGTGGCCGGTGCTGTGGCGGGCGAACGACGCACGTGAACGATTCGCCCGCGCCGCGCCGACAGACGGCGAGCACGTTATTCCTGAGGAGGCCGGTCGTCGGGTCGACGAGGGCACCCGGCGCATTGCCGTTCACCGCGCGTCGTGCGACGAACGTCAGCACCGCGCGCTCCGCGTCTGACTTCGAAGCCTCGTGCTTCGGTGCGGGCGCGGGCCTCGCCGGCTCGAGAGTCGGCGCGTTCGAGTCGCCGGCGAACAGCGAGGCCGCGAACAGGAGGTTGAGGAGCAGGCTGAGTAGCAGCACGGTCGGCATCGTCCGCCCGGCGGTGCGGCGCGCCGTCGCGGCAACGTGCCGCAGTCGCGGCGTGGCCGCGACGGGAGGCGGAGCGAGGCGAACGGCCGGCCCCGGCCGGGCGACGGCCGATTCGGCGAGGCGAATGCGCGCGACCTGAGCGAGCTCAGGATCGACGAGCACGAGCTCGGGGCTCACGAGCACGCTGATCACTTCGCCCGCCGGCCGGGCCTCCCTCCTGCAGGATCGCGGCTAAAATTCCGGAAACACATACGGGGGCGACCTGGTTTCGACGTGGTCGATTCTCCGGCAGAGCTGCAAGCCGAGGTCGCCGGTAGGCCTCGTAAAACCACCGGCAACAATGCAAGTGCGAAGAACGAACTCGCACTCGCTGCCTAACCTAGTTAGGTAGCGACGTCGCTCCGAGCTGGGCCCGTGGCTCGGGTAGCGGCGCCAACGAACGGGCTCGGCACCGAAGGAGAGCCAATCGCCGGAGGTGCGACTTCTCAGGATGGCTGGCCCGCCGGTAGGGCGTCCGCCTCCGGCCGTCGGGCGAGATTCAAGGGCGGACTACGCTTGTAGAGGTTCTGTTCGGGGCGACGGCGGACGCGGGTTCGATTCCCGCCGCCTCCATCGAAGCGGCGCGCGCGTGCGCCTTACGGCGCAGGCGCGTGCCTCTTACCTGCGCACTCCGCGGCGGCGCGTTGCGCCGCCGCTACGCCGCGCGACGCCTCGCCTTCGGCTTCGTCGCATCAAGCGTCTGACCTCGAGGTCTGACCCTTCCTGACGTGGGCGCCTGCGAGACTCGATCATGCGTGAGTACGCGCCGAGCCACCCCTGCATCGCTTCTGCGGCGCGACTTCGCGGTTCGCGCCGCTCCTGCGTATGCATCCAATCCGTCGGTCGTCGCGGTCGTGCTCGGTGGGTCGGCTGCGAAAGGGCACGCCGACCGTTTCTCCGACCTCGAGCTGTTCGCCGTCTGGGCGCGGCCACCGACCGACGCCGAGCGACGAAGCGCGATCGAGATCGCGGGCGGGGACCTCGTCCGTCTCTACGCGGCTGAAGAGGACGAGACGGGTGTCGTCTGGTCGGACGCCTGGAAAATCGGGCGCTGCGGCGATGTCCCGTTCACGGGCGTGGAGGTGGACATGCACCACTTCCTCGCCGAAGACGTGGAACG
>VAYM01000179.1 GCA_005884945.1 Actinomycetota bacterium
GCGGCGTTGCTCCCAGAAGCCGAGCGGCCCGCGGGCTTCATCCGCCTCGATCGCTCCCCACAATGTGCCCGCGCGCTCGGCATCGTCGCGAGCGGCAGCAGCCCGGCCGAGAACGGCGAGCGCCACGACGATGTTCTGGCGACCCTGAATACGCTTGAAGATGCGAAGCGCCTCTCGCGCGCGACGGTCCCCTTCGTCGACGTCCCCGGCCTCTAGTGCGTATCGCCCGAGCTCGAGGAGCTTCCCCGCCTCCCACCAATCGAAGCCGACCTCGTGCACGATCCCGATGCTCTGCTCGATCAGCTCGCGCGCGCGCGCCGCCTTGCCGCGTTTGAACTCGAGTGTGCCGAGATTGCCGAGCGCCTCACCTTCGCCCGTCCTGTTTCCGTGGCGGCGGAACCCCTGCAGGCTTTCCTCGAGGAGCATCCGAGCATCGGTGAGATCGCCCGATGCGGAGTTGAGCCGAATCGTTCCCAGCGCGAAGCGCATGCGGGTCGCGCCCTCGTCGTCGCCGGCCTCCAAGAACAGCTCGAGGCCCTGCTGGAACGCGCGCTCGGCGCGCTCGTTGTCCCCGACGAAGTACATCGAGCCGCCGAGGACGCGCAAGGCTCGCGCGCGAAGGATGGGATCGACGCCGGCTGCGCGCTCGAGGAGAGCCTCGACCCGACGAACACCTTCGGACGGCGCGTGCGTGACCCAGAACTGCTCGAGGGCGACCGCGATCTCCAGTGCGAGTGCGACGTCGCTCTCGAAGCTCCAGTCGATCGCGGCGCGGAAATTTGCCTGGTCGTCCAAGACGGCCTCGGAGCTTCCGATCTGTCGTCGGTCGTACGCGTCGATCGAGAGGTTCGCCGCGTCGGCTCGTTCTGCGAAGAACTCGGCGTGGCGCCGCCTGATAGCCGCCGACTGGCCCGAAGCCTCCAGGCGTTCGACCGCGTACTCGCGAATCGTCTCGAGCATCCAGAACCGTTCCGACTCGCGCACGCGGACGAGGCTCTTGTCGACGAGCGACTGAAGGCTGTCGACGTCGGCGTCGCAGATCGCTTCGGCAGCGTCGAGCGTGCAGCCTTCGACAAAGACACCCAAGCGCGCGAACAGACGCTGCTCCTCGTCGTCGAGGAGGTCGTGCGACCACTCGATCGTGGCGCGCAGCGTCCGCTGGCGCAGCTGCGCGTCCCTGCCTCCGCGGAGAAGATCGAGTCGCGCGCCGAGACGGTCGAGCAATTGCGCCGTCGACAGCACCGTCGTGCGCGCCGCCGCGAGCTCGAGCGCGAGCGGCAGGTCGTCGAGGCGTTCGCAGAGGTCGTCCACGAGCTCGTCGGGCTCGAAGTCCGGTCGAAGCGCGCGGGCGCGTGCGATGAAGAGCTCGCGTGACTCCGGTCGAGCGAGGACGGGGACCGGGTAGACGTGCTCCCCGGCGACCTGCAGCCGCTCGCGACTAGTGACGAGAACGTCCAGGTTCGGACACTCCGCGAGCAACGGCGAGATGTCCGCGGCGGCCGAGATCACCTGCTCGAAGTTGTCGAGGAGCAACACCATGCGCTTATTTCCGACGGTCGCCGCGAGCCCGCCGGTCGAGCCGAGCGCGCGCGTTGCCGCCTCGAGCACGGCACCTGGATCGGTGATCGAGGCCAGCGGAACCCACCAGACGCCGTCCGGGTAGCGATCCGCTGCGGCGCCGACGGCCTGCAGCGCCAAGCGCGTCTTGCCGGTCCCTCCCGCGCCCGTCAGGGTCAGAAGACGCACGTCGTCGCGCTGGAGCAGTGCACCGATGTCGCTCAGCTCGCGCTCGCGGCCGAGGAACAGGGTCGCGGGAATCGGAAGGTTCGTCCGGTAGAGCGTCTTCAGGGGCGGGAACTCGCCGTCGCCGAGCTGGTAGATCCGCTCGGCCGCAGTCAGGTCCTTCAGCCGGTGCTCACCGAGATCGCGCAGACCGTCCGCGCCGACGAGCTCGCGCGTCGACTGCGAGACGAGGATCTGCCCCCCGTATCCGACCGCTGCGATCCGCGCGGCGCGATGCACGTCGATCCCCACGTAGCCCTCCTGCGTAAGCAACGGTTCGCCCGTGTGCACACCGATCCGCACACGAACCGGACCCTCGAGCGCCGACTGCGCGTCGCGCGCAGCGGCCAGCGCATCCGACGCGCGCGCGAACGCCACGAAGAAAGCATCGCCCTGCGTGTCGACCTCGACCCCGTTGTGCCGAGCGAACGCCTCGCGTAACACGCGCCGGTGCTCGGCCAAGACGTGGGCGTACGCATCGCCGAGCTCGTTCAGGAGCCGCGTCGATCCCTCGACGTCGGTGAACAGAAACGTGACAGTCCCGGCCGGGAGCTCGGGCATACGCGAATGATGCGACTCGCCGGCGCGGCGGTCTAGCGACCGGCCACGCCGGCGAACGAGTGACCTACGATCACGCCCTAGATGCCGGCACGCCTGTGGCGTAAAGCGCTTCGCGTTCTCGACCGCCCGGGGCGCCGCGGGGCACTGATCGTGCCGGGGTCGATCTGGGTCAGCTCCCTGTACCGCACGCCGTGCCTCGTGTACTGGCGTGACGGCGCGTGGATCCATCACTACCGCGACGCCAAGATCCCGCACGCGTCGCTGGGACGCGCCGCGCCGCCGAGCGTCTTCACCGCCGGCGTTCGCGAGCTGTTCCTCCACGAGTACACGCCCGGACCTGGTGACGTCGTGTTCGACATCGGCGCAGGCATCGGCGCGGAAACGCTCGTCTTCTCGCGGCTCGTCGGCCCTTCCGGCCGAGTCGTCGCCTGCGAGGCTCACCCGCGGACGTACCGGCGTCTGCGCGACCTCTGCTCGGTGAATCGACTGAGCAACGTGACTCCGCTGCAGGTCGCAATCTCCGACCGAGATGGAACGGTCCGAATCTCCGACCTCGACCACCATCTTCAGAACACGGTGCTCGGAGCAACCGGCCGGAGCATCGAAGTGCCGGCACGGCGGATCGACAGCATCGCCGCCGAGCTCGGCATCGGCCGGATCGACCTGTTGAAGATGAACATCGAGGGAGCGGAACAGCTCGCTCTCCAGGGGATGGGAACGCTGCTCGCGACGACGCACCACGTCTGCATCAGCTGCCACGACTTCCTCGCCGACGACGGCGCCTCGGAGGAGCTCCGCACCAAGGAATTCGTCCGCGCCTTCCTCGTCGAGCACGGCTTCGACGTGACGACGCGAGGCGACGCGCCCGATCCGTGGACGAGGGACTACGTCTACGCGTCTAGCGGCGGTGCCTGAGCCAGTGGAGCGTCTGCCCGACCGCGATCACGCCGACGAAGATCAGGCCGACGATGAGCATGCCGGTGATTACCTTCTTGCCCTCGGTGGCTGCGTCCTGCGAGGCGATCACGGCGTACAGCAACGCGAGCACGCGTCGACTCTAACGCAGCCTCGCCCGGTGGGCGTCGAGCGACGCGCTCACCTCGCGGTCGCCGGCGGCCTCGCGTGCGAGCCGCTCGAGCGGGCCCGAGTCGTTGTCGAGCCGGAGGGAGGAACGCGCGTCGTCGAGCGCCCCGCGGCCGAGGAGCGTCGAGGTCGCCGCCCAGAGCGGGCCGTCGCCGGCGACGCTCTCCGCCTGGAGGTACGCGCAGAGCGCGATGAGCTCGGCGAGGTCGTTCACAGCCTCGACGCTGCCGACCCGCTCGACCCGGACGAGCCCGTGCGCGTACAGGTAGTCGCCGAGGAGGAGCGCGGTGTCGTCGTCCTCCGGCGTGAAGAGCCGCGGCCGGCCGTAGTGCAGCAGGTACCCCTCGTAGATGGTCTCGACGCCGAGCGCGTACCGCGACTCCGCGAGCGCGGAGAAGATCGGCTCGCGCTCCTGCTCTTCCAGCGGCCGCAGCGCGTTCGTCCAGAGGCGGCTCTCCGCCCCGGCCTCGGCGCCGATCGTCTCCCAGATGTCAGCCGTCGAAGTCGGCAACGGCCTCGATCGTTCGGTCGATCTCCTCGTCGCCGTGCGCGAGGGAGATGAACATCGCCTCGAACTGGCTCGGCGCGACGTAGATCCCGCGCTCGAGCAGATGGCGGAAGAGCGACGCATAGCGTTCGGTGTCGCAGGCCTGCGCGTCGTCGAAGTCGCGCACGGGACCGTCCGTCATGAACATCGTCGCCATCGCGCCGACGCGCTGCACGCGCGCGTGTGGGGCGAGGCCCGCCTCGAGACGCGCGCCGCGACGTTCGAGCTCGTCGTAGACGGCGTCGTCGCGCAGACGACGCAGCACCGCGAGCCCGGCGGCGGTCGCGAGCGGATTCCCCGACAGCGTTCCCGCCTGGTACACGTCACCGCGCGGCGCGAGCCGGTCCATGATCTCCGCGCGACCGCCGAACGCCGCGAGCGGCAGGCCGCCGCCGACGATCTTCCCGAGGACCGTGAGATCGGGCGTGACGCCGTACAGCTCCTGCGCGCCGCCGCGCGCGACGCGAAAGCCCGTGATCACCTCGTCGAACACGAGCAGCGCGCCGCACGCGTCGCACAGGCGTCGGAGCGTCTCGAGGAATCCGTCCGCGGGCGGGACGACGCCCATGTTCCCGGCGACGGGCTCGACGATGACCGCCGCTAGCCCTTCGCCGTACTGGGCGACGGCCGCGGCGATCGAGTCGACGTCGTTGTACGGGCACACGATCGTGTTCGCAGTCGTCGCGGTCGGGACTCCGGGGCTCGCCGGGATCCCGAGCGTCGCCACGCCGGAGCCCGCGCTTGCGAGCAGCGCGTCCGCGTGGCCGTGGTAGCAGCCCGCGAACTTGACGATGCGATCGCGCGACGTGAACGCACGAGCGAGACGCAGCGCGCTCATCGCCGCTTCGGTGCCCGACGACACGAGCCGAACTTTCTCGACGGACGGAACGGCGTCCGCGATCTCCGCCGCGACCTCGACCTCGGCTTCCGTCGGCGCGCCGAAGCTCGTGCCCCGCTGCGCCGCGGCGGTGACGGCTTCGACGGTCTCCGGATCCGCATGGCCGAACACGAGCGGCCCCCACGACATGACCCAGTCGAGATAGGTGCGTCCGTCGACGTCCTCGAGGTACGCGCCGCGCCCGCTGCGGACGAAGAACGGCTCGTCGAGGCCGACGGCGCGCATCGCACGAACGGGCGAGTTCACGCCGCCCGGAATGAGCTCGAGCGCGCGGCGATAGAGCTCACTGCGCGTCTTCAGAGCCAGCGCGCGAGCTCCTTCGTCCAGTAGGAGACGACGACGTCGGCGCCGGCGCGCTTGATCGCGGTCAGCGACTCCACTGCCGCCTGCCGCTCGTCCATCCATCCCTTCGCTGCCGCCGCCTTCAGCATCGCGTACTCGCCGGAGACGTTGTACGCGGCGAGCGGCGCATCGAACTCCTCGCGCACCGCACGGATCACGTCGAGGCACGGCAGCGCGGGCTTCACCATCAGCATGTCCGCGCCCTCCTCGAGGTCGAGCTCGCACTCGCGCAGCGCCTCGCGGACGTTCGCGGGATCCATCTGATATCCGCGGCGGTCGCCGAACGCGGGCGCCGACTCGGCCGCTTCGCGGAAAGGGCCGTAGAACGCCGACGCGTACTTCGCGGAGTACGCGAGGATCGGCGTCGACTCGTGGCCCTCGTCGTCGAGTGCTGCGCGGATGGCCGCGACGCGTCCGTCCATCATGTCGCTCGGCGCCACCGCGTCCGCGCCGGCCTCGACGTGACTGACCGCGGTGCGCGCGAGCAGCTTCAGCGTCTCGTCGTTGTCGACGTCGTCGCCGTGCAGCACGCCGCAATGGCCGTGCGACGTGTACTCGCAGAGGCACACGTCCGTCAGCAGCGTCATGCCCGGCCGGCGTTCGCGCAGCGCCCGCAGCGCGTGCTGGACGACGCCGTCGTCGTCGTAGGCGCCCGAGCCCTCGGCGTCCTTCTCCGCGGGGATCCCGAAAAGGATCACGGTCTGCACGCCGAGGCGCTGCAGCTCGTCCGCCTCCTCGACGACGGATTCGACGGAGTGCCGTCCGAGGGCTGGCAGCTCGTCGTTCGCGAACGCTTCGGGCCCGACGAAGAGCGGCATCACGAAGTCGTCGAGCGAAAGGCGGGTCTCGCGAACGAGGCCGCGGAGCCCGCTCGTCCGCCGGAACCGCCGCAGGCGCGTGACCGGAAAGGAGCTCACCCGCCAAAGCGTAGTCGTGTCAGCGTCGCCCGGCGCCGCTTCGCACGCGTCCTCGCCGCAGTGAACGACGGGAGTGCGCGCCGTGAAGCGCGCACGGACGACGCCGGTCGAGTTCGTCGACTCGATCCGCTACCGAGTGCTCCGCGTCAGGCGAGGAGCCGTCGAGTAGCGGCCCGCGCGCAAACGCCGAAGATCGCACCGAGCCCGACGAGCCACGCGAGCTCGCGCGCAACGGTCGCCCACGGATCCGTGTCGTAGAGCGACGACGAGAAGTAGCGGACGGCGTGCGCGAACGGCAGCGCGTCGCTGATCCAACCCGCGGCGGGCGAGACCTGCTTGGGCACGAGGCCGAGGAAGACGATCGGCATCACGACGAGGACGGCGACGAGCGACGCCGTCCGTGCCTCCCGCGCGAGCGCTCCGAGCAACGCGCCGAGCGCACCGAGCGACGCGCCCGCGAGGAGCAGTCCGACCGCGAGCAACGGCAATCGGACCCACGGCTCGCCGCCGACGACGCTTCCCGCTTCGACGATGACGCCGAAGACGACGGCGATCGCAAGCCCGAGCGCGAGCGCCACGACGGCCGCGAGCGCGACCTTCGCCCACACGAGCTCCCCGAGCGACACGAGCCCGCGCGCGAGCCTGCCGATCGCGTTCTCGTCCCGCTCGGCGGCGAGCGCGGCGGCGGCGAGGAGGAGCGCGAGAAACGTGATCGTCAGCGCGAGCGCGTAGGCCTGGACCTGGGCGGAGAGAAGCGAGCTGCGGGACTTCTCCGGCGCCCGCTCGAGCCCGATCGGGCTCGCCGTCGCGCTGAGCAGGTTCCCGGTCTGCCCGAGCGCGACGCCGGCGATCCGCGAGAACTCGGCGACCCGGTCGCGCTGCGCGCTCTTCGGCAGCTGCAGCAGGAGCCCGTGCATCCGGTCGAGGCCGAGGACGTCGTAGCGCCTGCCGCCGAACGTCGCGATCCCGCCGTGCTGGATCAACTGCACGTAGTGGAGGTCGGTCTGCACGAACGTCTCCTGCAGGCGGCGGTTCAGCGCGTACACGAGCGCCTGCACCTGCTGCGTGACGCGCGACGAGATGCCGCCGTGTGTCGTCTGGTACACGAGGCTCGGCGAGGTGAGCCCGCTCCTGAGCTCCGCGAGGAAGCCTGCGGGAACGGTCAGCGTCGCGACGACGCGACCCGAGCGCAGCTGGCGCGACGCCTCGTCCGCCGACATGCGCAGGAGGTGCACGTTCTTCCCGACCTCGTCGATCGCGCCGGCGATCCGGAACTCGCGCGCGCCGATGCGACGAGCCCGGCGACGAGGAGCGGATAGACGACGAGCAGCACGAGTAGGATCGGCGAGCGCGAGAGGACGCGCAGGTCCTTCTTCAGGACGAGCACGACGCGCCTCATGCGAACACCTCGGCCGCGTGAACCCGCTCGTACTCGTCGACGGCGCCGTCGAACGTCACACGGCCCCGCTGGAGAACGACGACGCGGGACGCGTAGAGGCCGATCTCCTCGAGGTTCTGCGTCGAGAAGACGACCGTCCCGCCTTTGACCATCTCCCACAGGCGGCGCCGCTGGCCTGCATCGAGCGACGCGGTCGGCTCGTCGAGCAGCAAGACCGGCGGCTCGCCAAGCAGTGCGATCGCGACGTTGAGCCGCTGTCTGTTGCCGACGGAGAGCGACGCCGCGGGCCGGTCGCCCGGGAGGTCGAACGTCGAGAGGAGCGCACCTGCAGCCGCGGACGGATCGCGCTCGCCCTCGAGCCGCGCGAAGAGCTCGAGGTTCTCCCGCGCCGTGAGGCGCTCGTACAGCGACGGGCGCTGCGGCACCCAACCGACGCGCACCCCGTCGACGCGCTCCACCGCTCCGGCGGACGGCTCGAGCGAGCCGGCGAGCATCGACAGGAGCGTCGACTTGCCGGCGCCGTTCGGGCCGATCAGCGCGATCGCCTCGCCGGCGGAGACGTCCAGGTCGGTCGGCTCGAGCGCGACGTGCGCGCCGAAGCGCCGCGCGATTCCTCGAGCGCGCAACAGCGGCTCGGACGCGGTCAACGCTGCGCCGCGATCGGCGGAGGAGGCTCTTCTTCCAGCTCCACCTCCACGGGCGGCACGCCGCCTTCACGCCACGGCTCGAGCATGATCCGCTCCGAGAAGAACTCCCACATCGCGCGGACGACGGCGAGCAGCGGCAGTGCGATCAGCGCGCCCGGCAGGCCGTAGATCTCGCCGCCCGCGAGCAGCCCGAAGATGACGAGCAGCGGATGCAGCCGCAACGCGCTTCCCATCACGTTCGGAACGACGATGTGCCCCTCGACCTGGTGGATACCGAGGAACAGCAACGTAACCCAGAGCACGGAGATGGGATGCGTGACGAGCGCGTACAGAAGCGGCGGGATCGCGCCGAGCCACGGTCCGAGGTACGGGATCAGCTCGGTGACCGCCGTCCACGCGCCGAACAGCAGCGCGTACTTCTGTCCGTGCGGCAGCCAACCGAGCACGCCGAACAGCCAGAGGCCGACGCCCGCGCTCGTGCCGATGATGAGCGAAACGAGTAACTGGCCGCGCACGTAGCTCGTCAGCGAGCGTTCCATCCGCAGCAGCAGCGGCGGCGAGCCGGGTTGCGGCGGGAATTTCCGGTCGATGGAGCGCTGCAACCGCGGAAAGTCGAGCAGCATGTAGACGGACGCGACGAGGATGATCACCGCGCCGAAGAGCAGCTTGCCGATCGAGATCGCCGCGCCCTCCGCGAAGCGGACGACCTTGTTCGTGTACTTGCCGACGTCGTGCTTGCGAATGTCGCGAACGAGTCGATGGCCGCGCTGCTCGACGTGGACCCCGCTCAGGTGGTGGGTGTTCAGCCACTGCTGGAGGCGGTCGACGTCGTGATCGGCGGCGACCTGGCCGGTCCGTCCGTTCACGTCCGTAAAGTAGGAATCGACCCGTTTGGCGGCTGTCTTCGTCTCGTTGACGACGACGGTCCCGACAGCGCCGATGGCCGCGATCAACGCAATCGCGAAGATCAGGTACACGAGCGCGACTGCGAAGCCGCGGGGGACACGAGCCGCTGCGATCGCCCGGACGAGCGGGTTCAGCAGCAGCGCGATCAGCAGCGCGACGAGGAACAGGAAGACGACGTGACGGACCGCGCCCGCCACCACCCACAGGAGCACGAGCGCCAGCGGCAGTCCAACGAGCTGGATCCACCGCGGAATGACGATCTTCGCCGCCGGCGCGGCCATTCGAGCGATCGTAGCGCCGGGGTCGTACAGCTTCGTCCGCCCGACTGGGACTGGTCGTGGGCGGAGGACGGCGCGCTGGCGCTCGATCGTCACGAGAACTGGGCAGATGTGCCGGTGGAAAGCCGGTTCGAGGTGCCACGAGGTTCGGGCGCAAGCCGGTGGACAGGGGACCGGAGGTCGGTTACGGTGCCGCGCATGCCGGCCCCCTCCGACCGAGCAGTCGCGGTCCGGCGCGCCCGGCGCCGCCGTGCTCGGCCGAGACCGCATCGCTACCGGCGGCTCGCCGTCCTCGTCGTGGTCGTCGGCGCGCTGCTCGGGTCGCTGCTCGTGACCGCCTTCAGCCAGGGCGCACACGAGCTGGTCCCGCAGACGCTGCCGCCGCCTGCGAGCCGGCTCGTGCCTGCAGGACCGCCGACGCCGATGACGGTCGCGTTGCACGGGAGCCTGCGCATCCAGCTCCCGATCTCGCAGAGCACCGTCACCGCGATCGGCTACCACTCGACGAGCGACGGCGCACTCGCGCTCTCACCGCTCGGGCGTCAGGGAAATCTCGGACTGTTCACGCGACTCGCGCACAAGATCTTCGGCGGCGGTCACGGACGCTTCGTCTACTTCCAGCTGAACGGCGGCGAGACGGACGTCCTCGACGTCGGCGCTGCACCGGGCGCCGATGTGTACGCGCCCGTTGACGGAACGGTGACGGGCATCTCGGACTTCATCCTCAACGGCAAGGTGTATGGGTCGCGGATCGACATTCAACCGTCGGCCGCGCCTTCGCTCGTCGTCTCGCTCACGCAGCTGGCGCCGGATCCCGCGCTCACCGTCGGCTCGACCGTTGCCGCGTCGAACACGAAGATCGGCCGCGTGATCGACCTCTCGCACGTCGAGGAGCAGGCGCTCGCGCGGTTCACGCAGGACGCGGGGAATCACGTCGCGCTCGAAGTGAAGCCCGCGGCGACCGTCACCCTCCCCTAGGCCGCGAAAAATGCTGCGCATTTTCCGCGGGTCGCGTTTGACCCGTCGCTTCGCTCGGGTGAATCGGGGAGAGGGTTGAGGATTCTGTTTATCGCCGACGTCGTCGGCAGGCCGGGCCGCAGCGCCGTCGAGGAGCGGCTGCCGTCGTTGCGCGAAGAGCTCGACGTCGACCTGTGCATCCTCAACGGCGAGAACGTCGCGGACGGCGTCGGCATCACGCCGAAGCTCGCGGACAGGCTGCTCGGCGCCGGAGCCGATGCGATCACGCTCGGGAATCACACGTGGCGGCGCGGCGAGATCGTGCCGTACCTGCAGGAGAGCGAGCGCGTGATTCGTCCGGCGAACTTCTCCGCGCACGCGCCCGGCCGCGGTCTGACGTTCGTCGGCGCGCGCGCCGGAGCGCTCGTCGGCGTGATCAACCTCCAGGGATCGCTGTTCCTGGACACGCAGATCCATCCGTTCGAGGTTGCGGAGCGGATCGTCGACGAGGCGCGGAGTCGTACGCAGGTGATCGTCGTCGACATCCACGCGGAGGCGACGAGCGAGAAGGTCGCCCTCGCGCGCTTGCTCGACGGGAAGGTGACGGCCGTGATCGGGACGCACACGCACGTGCAGACGAACGACGCGCGTGTCCTGCCGGGTGGGACGGCGGCGATCACCGACGCGGGGATGACGGGGCCGCACGACTCCGTGATCGGCGTCCAGGCGGCGCACGCGATCCGGCGGATGCGCACCGGCATGCCGATCCGCTTCGAGCCGGCCGAGGGCGACGTGCGGATCGAGGGCGTGCTCGTCGAGTGCGGTGCAGACGGTCGCGCGACGCGGTGCGAGACGATCCGCGTCGGCGTGCCGTGACGCCTCCCATCCGCTACGCCCGCAGCGGCGACGTCCACATCGCATATCAGGTGATCGGTGACGCGCCGCTCGACCTCGTTTTCGTCGTCGGCGCGCTCACGAATCTCGAGGTGCTGTGGGAGAACGCCGACTACCGTCGGTTCTGCGAGCGACTTGCCTCGTTCGCGCGGTTGATCCTGTTCGACAAGCGCGGCATGGGCCTCTCCGACCGTGTGCGAGTCGGCACGTTGGAGGAGCGCATGGACGACGTTCGCGCCATCATGGACGCCGTCGGATCCGAGAGCGCCGCGCTGATGGGCGTGTCCGAAGGAGGGCCGTTGTCGATGCTCTTCGCGGCCGAGGGACGACTGGCCCTGGGGCGAGTCGACGCGGGAGGAGTTCGAGGAGTCAATGACGCTCGAGAACATCCTCGAGCGTTGGGGCCAGGGCCGAGCCGTCGAGTACGTGGCCCCGAGCAGGAAGGACGACGAACGCCTGCGGGAGTGGTTCGGCAGGCTCCAAGTCCAGTCGGCCACGCCGCACGATGCCCTTGCCTTCATGCGGATGGCGTTCGAGATCGACGTCCGCGACGTGGTCCCGGCGGTGAACGTCCCGACGCTGATCGTTCATCGCACCGACGACCGCGTCTGCCACGTGGGGAACGCACGGTGGCTCGCCCGGCACATCGACGGGGCGAAATACGTCGAGCTACCGGGTGTCGACCATCTGCCGTGGATCGACGGCGACGACATCCTCGACGAGACCCAGGAGTTCCTCACCGGCGTCCGCGAGCCCATCGAGCCGGATCGTGTACTTGCAACCGTCTTGTTCACGGACATCGTGGGGTCGACCGCCCTGGCGCAGGAGCTCGGCGACCGCCGCTGGCGCAAGCTCGTGGACGACCACCACGCGTTCGTCCGGCAGCAGCTCAATCGCTTCAGGGGACGGGAGGTCGACACTGCGGGCGACGGCTTCTTCGCCACGTTCGACGGCCCGGCGCGGGCGATCCGCTGCGCCAAGAGCGTCGTCGACGGTGTGCCGGAGCTCGGGCTCGAGATCCGCGCGGGCGTTCACACGGGAGAGGTCGAGCTCGCGGACGACGCCGTGCGCGGGATCGCGGTGCATACGGGTGCACGCGTCGCCTCGCTCGCGGGACCGAGAGAAGTCTTCGTCTCCGGAACGGTGAAGGACCTGATCGCGGGGTCGGACATCGAGCTCGACTATCGCGGCGAGCACGAGCTGAAGGGCATCCCCGGGGAGTGGCGCGTCTACGCGGTCGCTTGATCGCGCTCGTCGCTGCTCGGCAGCACGAGGACCGCAGCGAGCACGACGAGTGCGAGGTCGCGCGCCAGGACGAGCCACGACTGCTCCGGTGCGAAGTCGTTCGCCAGGCTCCAGTAGTGGAACGGGAACCAGAGCTGCGTCAGCACGAGCGCGCATGCGAGCACCGCTGACGCCCACAAGCCGCGCCGGCCGCGAACGAGCGGGACGACCGGGATCAACCAGATCAGGAACTGCGGCGAGAGCACCTTCCCGAACGCGACGAACGCCGCGAGCGCGGCCGCGCTCGAACGGACGAGCGCGGCGCGCGACGGCGGGCCGAGCGCAAACAGCCCCCACACGACGACGAGTGCCGCGATCTGCACGACCGTCGCGACGGCTCCAAGCGCGGTTGCCGCACCGCCCGACAGGTTCTGCGAGCCGTGGCTCGTCACCATCGTCAAGCCGACGCCGAAGACGTGGTGGGCCGCGAGCAGAAACGCAGAGCCGAGGCTCTCGATCTGCAACGGACGCGTCAGCTGCACGGTCAGGCTGTGCCAGACCCCGCCCGGCGACAGGATGACGAACGGGAGGAAGACGACCGCGACGACGGCTGCGACCAGCCCGGCGCACACGAGAGCCTCGCGCCGCCCAACCCGCCGCCAGACGTACGAGACCGCCAGCGGCACGAGCACGGCCGGAAAGAGCTTCACCGAGACCGCGAGCCCGAGCAGCCCGCTGCCGAACCGCAACCACCCGGAGACGAGCGCCGCGAGCGCACCGACGACGAGCAGCGCGGGCCACAGGTCGAACCGGCTCAACACGACCGACCCGAGCGCGAGCGGCGCCAGCGCGGCAAAGGCAAGCGCCGCCCACGCATGCGGCTCCGTCGCACGAACGCCGACGAGCGCGACCGCCATGCAGAGCAGCGCCCCCGCGCCGCAGAGCCACATCAGCGTCTCGAACGCGTGCTTGAACCCGGGCGTCACGTCCTGGTCGTGGCCGGGCTCCGCGAACCCGGGCAACGCGAACACGGGCAGCGCGCCCGGCGGGTACTCGACGTCGAAGTCGCGGTACGGAACGTCGCCGCGCGCGATCGCGTTCCCGTAGTTCTGGTACACGGGTGTGTCGAGGATCAGGTCGTGCTTGTAGAAGCCGACGTGCAAGAGCGCCCACGTTCCGGAGAAGACGAGCACCGCCGCGAACGCGGCGACCAGAACGCGAGGCTCAGGCCGGCTCTGGCTGCGGGTCTCCGCGACCACCGGGCGCGAGGAACGCGAACGCGACGAAGGGGAAGAACCACGGGATGTAGAGATAGAACCAGTGCGTCAGCACGACCTCGAACCCGACGAGCAGAAGTCCCGTCAACGCGGCGAGCTGCAACGGCGACTTGCGCCGCGGCACGATCGCGAACGCAACGGCGGCGGCGACGAGCAACGCTTCGAGCACGCGCTGCACGACGTGCAGGTTGGGAATCCCGTGGGCGTGGTACTGGCGCCAGTCCCACAACGAGAACGGAGACTCGCGGTCGACCTGGTTCTTGATCGTCCGATCGTAGAAGACGTGCGCCGCGTGGATCGGGCTCGGCTCGAGCAGCAGGATCGAGAACGCCGCCACGGTCG
>VAYM01000089.1 GCA_005884945.1 Actinomycetota bacterium
TCCCGAGTGCGGCGGTGAGGTGCTACGCCGCTGCCGCGCGTGCGACGCGCCGTTCAGGTCGGCGTTCGCCGTGGACTGCGAGGAGTGCGGAGCGACGTTGCGCGCGGCCGAACTTTTCGGTACGCGGATCCGAAAGCGGGTCTGACCCGAAGACCAGAACCCTTGGTGCCTCGCCATGCTGCGGCGTAGCCGCAGCGGACTTCGTCGGGCTACACGCCCCGGGGGTTGACGATCTGCGAGAAGCGGATCACCGTCACCGTGTCGTCCGGGGTCACCTCTCGGTTGTAGAGCTGCGAGAGGAACAACGCCATGTCCTCGGTCCGGCGGATCTCGGGGTTGTCGTGCTCGATCTCCCGCGGGGACAGATCCGCGAGCGTCTTCACCTCGACCTTGTCGATGACCGCGTCGAAGACCTTCTCGCGCGGGCCGAAGCGTGCGCCGACGAGCACCTGGACGATCATCCCCTTCTTGTACTTCCCGGCCTTGTCGCCGAGCCGGATCGTCGCCGTCTTCCGCTGCGTCCGCAGCTGCTCGGCCACCACCTTGGAGTAGAAGTTCAGCGCGTACATCGGCTCGGTCACCGCCCGCGCCGTCGCCGGCGTCGGAACTGGTAGGAGGTCGCGAGCCCGAGCAGCCAGCCGAGGAACCCGCTGACCACGATCAGCCAGATCAGGCGATGGTCGCCGGATCCGAACACGTAGTCGACGTGGACGATCCGCCGGTTCTCGACGATCAGCAGGACGAGGTAGACGACAGCGAAGACCACGAGCGCGGCTGTGATGAAGTGCCGCGCGGTGAAGCGGCGCGGGGCTGCCGTTTCGTCAGGCGGAAGCGGACGGTCCGGCGGCTCCGTCATCCGGCGGAGCCTAAACGGTCGAGCGCCTTCGCCGCCATTTCGCGCTCTCCCTTGTAGGCGAGCAACCTCGGCGCGTCCTCGAGCGGGAGCCACTTCGCCTCTGCCACCTCGTGCGCGTGCTCCGGCGGGATGTCGCCGAGCCGCCCGCCGGCATAACGGAAGAGGAAGAAGCTCACGACCTTGAACACGCGCTCGCCCGCCCACGTGTAGACGTAGCGGACGTCCCCGAGCTTCTCGACCGGCCGGGCCTCGAGGCCGGTCTCCTCGGCCACCTCCCGGAGAGCGGTTGTCTCCGCCCGCTCGCCGGGGCCGATGAGGCCCTTCGGCAGCGCCCACATTCCCTCAGGCTTCCCTTCCGGACGGATCGCTGCAACGGCCCAGCGGCCGCGCTGCCGCCGCACAACCACGCCGCCGGCCGAGAATTCACGCCGCACCCGCACTTTGTAACAGACGGCGGGCGGCTCACTTGCACGATGCGGGCAAGGCCCGTTACAATGCCCTGGCACTCCGGGTTGGAGAGTGCCAACAAGTGTCACAAAGTCGTCTGAACAGGAGGGGAGTGGATGGATCTGCAGCCGCTTGGTGACCGACTGATCGTCGAGGTCGTCGAAGAGGAAGAGACCACGGTCAGCGGCATCGTGCTGCCGGACACGGCGAAGGAGAAGCCGCAGCGCGGCCGTGTCCTCGCAGTCGGCCCGGGCGCCCGGGACGAGAACGGGAAGCACATCGCGATGGACGTCGCCGATGGCGACGAGATCATTTTCAGCAAGTACGGCGGGACCGAGATCAAGCTCGGGGCCGACGAGGTTCTGATCCTGCGTGAGTCGGACGTCCTCGCGAAGGTCGTCTCCACGCGGTCGAAGTCTTCGAAGAAGAAGGAGCTGGCGGGCGCAACCGCCTAGGAGAAAGGGAGGAACGTAGTCAATGGCTCACAAGGAGCTGAAGTTCAACGAGGATGCGCGGCGCGCGCTCGAGCGCGGCGTGAACATCCTCGCCGACGCGGTCAAGGTCACACTTGGCCCGAAGGGTCGGTACGTGGTGCTGGACAAGAAGTTCGGCGCGCCGACGATCACGAACGACGGCGTCACGATCGCGCGTGAGATCGATGTCGAGGACGTGTTCGAGAACCAGGGCGCGCAGCTCATCCGCGAGGCCGCTACGTCGACGGACGATGTCGCCGGCGACGGTACGACCACCGCGACCGTGCTCGCCCAGGCGATTGTCCGCGACGGTCTCAAGAACGTGGCGGCGGGCGCGAACCCGATGGCGATCAAGCGCGGGATCGAGCTGGCCGTCGAGCAGGTGGTCGAGAACCTGAAGTCGCAGTCGAAGGAGATCTCCTCAAAGGAAGACATCGCGCGTGTCGCGACCGTCTCTTCGCGCGACCGCGAGATCGGAGACGTTCTCTCCGACGCGATCGAGAAGGTGGGCAAGGACGGCGTCGTGAACGTCGAGGAGGGGCAGACGTTCGGCCTCGAGCTCGAGTTCACGGAGGGGATGCAGTTCGACAAGGGCTACCTGTCGCCGTACATGATCACCGACCCCGAGCGGATGGAAGCGGTGCTCGACGAGCCGTACATTCTGGTCGCAAACCAGAAGATCGGCGCCGTCAAGGACCTGCTGCCGGTGCTCGAGCAGGTGATCCAGGC
>VAYM01000180.1 GCA_005884945.1 Actinomycetota bacterium
GTCGAGCTGCCCCTGCGCGCCATCCGCGAGCAGGTGTCGTCCGCGTTCGACCTGCTGGTGCAGATCGTCCGACTCGTCGACGGCTCGCGCCGCATCTCGCATATCACCGAGGTGCTGCGGATGGAGTCCGACACCGTGACGCTGCAGGACATCTTCGTCGCCAAGCCGCCGGACGAGAGCGACACGGACCGCGCGACCCGCTTCCTCGCACCGCTGAAGTGCACGGGCTTGAAGCCGCACTTCCAGGAGAAGATGGCGGCGAACGGGGTGATCCTTCAGCCCAACTTCTTCATGCAGGACGACGACGCCCCTGCAGTGAGCATCGATCGGCAGGCCTCGAAGTTCGGCGGGGGCTTTTCGTGAGCTCCCGACGCCGCCAGATCAAGCTGATCGTCGTCCTCGCCGCGCTCGCCGCGTTGCTGGCGCCTGCGGCGGCGTCGGCGAGCATGCGCGTCACCGGGCTCGACGCGACCCACTTCCCGACGATTCGTGCCACCATCGTCTCGTCGGCAGGCTCGGGAGTGCGCCCGGCGCTGACGGAGAACGGCCAGTCCGTCACCGGCTACCAGGCCGTCAACCTCGCCTCGTCGAAGGCCGTCGTGATCGCGATCGACCGGTCGCGCTCGATGCGGACGAAGTTCGGCAACGCGATCACGGCCGCGCGCGGCTTCGTGGCCGCCAAGCCGGGGAGCGACCAGATCGCCGTGCTCGCGTTCGGATCCACCGTCGTCAACCTCTCGCGCTTCTCGGCGGTGACCGACGACTCGGATTCGGCACTGCGGGGTCTCGCGATCGACTCGCACAGCGGCACGGCGCTCTACGACGCCGTCGCGACCGCGACCGGCGAGCTCAGGTCGCAGGACGGCGGGCGCGTGCTCATCCTGCTGACGGACGGCACGGACACGTCGAGCAAGGCAAAGCTGACGCAGGTCGCCGCGCTCGCGCGTGACAACAACGTCCTGATCTATCCGATCGCGATCGTCAGCAAGCAATACGACCCGACGGCCCTGCAGACGCTCGCCCAGCAGACGGGCGGGACCTTCTACAGCGCGAGCTCGAGCTCCGCGCTCGCCGACGTGTACAGCTCGATCGCGCGGGCGCTCCGGAAGACGTGGCGGGTCGAGTACTTCACCTCCGCGCGTCCCGGCGACACGGTGCGGCTGCAGGCCGCGGCTGCAGGCGCAGGCTCCGCGACGGCGACCGCGACGATCCCCGACACATTCGGGCTCGACGCGACGCCTCCGCCGTCGAAGCTCGTGCCGACGTCGGCGTACGGGCCGAGCGGTCCGCTCGCCGTCGGGCTCGCTGTCGGCGCACTGATGCTGCTCGCGCTCGTCCTCACCTTGTCCGCCTACCGCGGCTCGTGGGTCAAGAGCCGGATCGCGCCGCACACGGGCGACGCGAAGGGAGGAACGAAGCAGCAGCGCAAGCAGCGGCGGATGGAGACGCTCGCGTCGGTCTTCCGTGCGACCGAGGGCGCCCTCGGGCACCTCAAGCAATGGCGGTGGACGCAGCGCACGCTCGAACGCGCCGACCTGCCGCTCCGGACGGTCGAGTTCTTCTGGATCATGATCGGCACGGCGTTCGGCCTCGCGATGCTGGCCGCCGTCGCCGGTCAGTCCGCCCTCGTGATCCTGGGATTGATGTGCGGCGGCGCGGCCGTGCCGTTCCTCTTCGTCTGGTTCAAGATGCGGAGGCGCCTGCGCGCCTTCGAGGACCAGCTGCCGGACCTCCTGATCACGATCGCCGCCTCGCTCAAGGCGGGGCACTCGTTCAAGCAGGGCCTGCAGGCCGTGGTGGACGAGGGTCAGCCGCCGGCGAGCGACGAGCTCAAGCGCGTGCTGACCGAGACCTCACTGGGGCGCCCGATGGACGAAGCGCTCGCGGACATGGCGGAGCGCGCGGGCTCGAAGAACTTCGAGTTCGCGATGACCGCCGTGACGATCCAGCGACAGGTCGGCGGCTCGCTCGCGTCGCTCTTCGACATGGTCGCCGACACCGTCCGCCAACGGCAGCAGTTCGCGCGGAAGATCCGGTCGCTCACCGCGATGGGACGCATGTCCGCGTACACGCTGATGGGCATCCCGTTCTTCATGGCCGTGACGATCACCGCGATCAACCCGGCCTACATGCATCCCCTGTACTACACCCACTCCGGGCGGCTGCTGATGATCGTCGGCGTGACGATGATGCTCGTCGGCTCCGCCATCCTCAAAAAGATCGTCTCCTTCCGAGGTTGATGCCATGCTCCTGTTTCTAGCGATCGTCTTTCTAGGCAGCGCCGTCTTCTTCCTCGGAGAGGTCGTGACCACTCCGATGCGGGAGCGGCGGAGCCTGTTGTCGCGTGCCGCCCAGTACGGGCAGATGCGCGTGTCGCACGGCCGCGAGCTGCCGAAGTTCAGCGAGCGTGCGCTCGCACCGATCATCGCGAAGCTGTCGAACCTCATGCTTCGCATCAACCCGAGGACGAACCTCGGCGCGGTGCAGACGAAACTCGCGATGGCGGGTATGCGCAACACGTCGCCGAGCGGGTTCCTCGCCGCGCGCGCCGGCTTCGCTCTCGTCGGCCTGATCCTCGGGCTCCTGCTCGCGAGCTCGTCGACGGCGCAGACGGGATTGATGGCCGTCCTGCTGTTCACCGTCGTCGGCTTCTTCGGCCCCTCGTACTGGATCACGCTGAAGGGCCGCCGCCGGGGAGACGCCGTCTCGGCCGACCTTCCGGACGCGCTCGACCTGCTCGCCGTCAGCGTCGAGGCCGGCCTCGGGTTCGACGGCGCGATCTCGAAGTTGACGGAGCACATGGAAGGACCGCTCATCGACGAGTTCGAGCTCGCACTCGGCGAGATGCGCGTCGGCGAGAGCCGCTCGGAGGCGCTCAAGCGCATGGCCGAGCGCGTGCCGGCGCAGGAGATGGCGTCGTTCGTGCGGGCGATCATCCAGGCCGACCAGCTGGGCATCTCGCTCGGCCGGCTCCTGCGCGTGCAGGCGACGGACGCCCGTCTCAAGCGTCAGGCGGCGGCGGAGGAGAAGGCGATGAAGGCGCCGATCAAGATGCTCTTCCCGCTCGTCATGTTCATCTTCCCGGCGATGTTCATCGTCATCCTCGGGCCGGCGTTCCTCAACCTCGGGAAGCTCTTCCAGCTGTAAGTGGCGCCCGTGGCCGAAACAGAATCCACCGAGAGAGGTTTCGGCACCGGCCTTCGCGCCAAGCTGGGCGGCACGAACGGGAGCGAACCGGAAGCTCCGGCACCCCGTTCACCGGCGGAGGCGATCGCGGCCGCGACGCCGGCCGACTTCTCCGACGTCGAGTCACTCCGAGCAGAGCTCTCCGCGTCGCTCGCACGCGAGCAGGAGCTCCGCGCGTCGCTGAGCCAGCAGATCGACGACTTCGGAACGGGCGCCGCCGAGGCGGCGCTGGTCGCCGAGCGAATCGCCGAGCTCGACCGCCGCGCAGCGGCGTTGTCGGCGACGGAGGCCGCGCTCGAAGAGCGTGAGCGCGAGGTCGCGGCGCGGCTCGACGAGATCTCCGACACCGAGGTGCGCGTCACGGACATGCAGGACAAGCTCGCACAGGCCGAGGCGCGCATCGGCGAGCGCGAGCAGCTGATCGAGATGAAGGTGCGCGAGCTGAAGACGGCCGACGAGGAGCGCGCGAAGTCGGCGGGCGGGCTGGCGGAGCAGATTTCGACGATCGCCGCACGCGAGAAAGAGCTCGCGAAGGCCGAAGCCATGGCGACGGGCAAGCTCGAGGAGATGGAGCGGAAGCAGCAGAAGCTCGAGGAACGCCTGACCGCGCGCGAGGAGAAGCTCGCGAAGCGCGAGGAAACCCTGTCGGAGCGCGAGCGCGTGATCTCCGAAGGCGAGCGCTCGCTCACCGAGGCGCGCGGGACGATCCAGGCGCAGCAGAAGCTGCTCGACCGCCGCGAGCAAGAGGTCATGAACATGCGCCCGCCCGGCGAGGAGCTCGTCCAGGCGCGCGCGAAGCAAATCGACGCACGCGAGCAGGAGCTGAACGAGCTCGAGCACGAGCTGCGCGCGAGAGCGGAGCGGCTCGAGCAGAAGGTGGTCCTCCGCGAGGACGTCGACCGGCTCGAGAAGGAGGTGAGCGCGACGAGCGACGAGCTCCGCGTGCGCGAGCAGCAGCTCTCCGCACGCGAGCGGGAGCTCGAGCAGGCGCGCATGAAGATGGCTGCGCAGCAGCAGGCGCTCGCGCAGCGCGAAGCGGAGCTCGCAACCGCACGGCCCGCCGGCGAGGAGCAGGTGCAGGCGCGCTCGAAGCAGCTCGACGAGCGTGAGCTCGAGCTCAAGCAGCTCGAGGCACAGCTCGATGCGCGCGGCGAGCAGCTGCAGCGCGACCTCGCAGGCCACAGCGAGACGTCGTTCGAGGTGGATCAGCGGCTGCGGGAGATCGACGAGAAGGAGGCGGAGCTGATCGCGCGCGAGGCGGAGCTCCACCGGCAAGAAGCAGCGTTCCACCGCTCCGCCGAGCTGACGAAGGCGGCGTCGCCGGTGGACGAGCTCGCGGAGAAGCGCCTGCGCGCGCGCGAGGAGGAGCTCTCGGCCCGTGAGGCGCAACTGCAGAAGGCGGAGTCGCTCGCCACGTCCGCGATGTCACGGACGGAGAGCAAAGAGCAGCGACTCGCTCAGCGCGAGCAGTCGATCGAAGACCAGCAACGCGAGCTGCGGGAAAAGGAGGACGCGCTCAACCTCCGCGAGGCGCAGCTCGAGGCGGAGTTCGAGGTGCGCGAGCAGCGGCTCGAGAAGCGCGAGCGGGTGGGCAACGAGCTGGAGAGCGAGCTGAAGTCGCGCGAGGGCGCGCTCGGCGTCTACGTCGCCCAGCTGCAGGACGAGTTCGAGCGGCGCGAGTCCCAGTGGTGGGGCAAGCAGCTCGGCAAAGACAGCGAAGCGCCGGCTGCCTGAGTTTTCCCGCCTCCGCCGTCAGAGCGGATAGATCAGATGGATGTCGTCCGGCTCCGCGGCGAGGAGTCGTGGGTCGGGCTCGGGCGCAAGGGCACAGCCTCGCGCGAGGTAGAAGTCAACGGTGTTCTCCGTTGGCGTCGAGGACACGTACAGCGCGTTCGCACCCTCGGCACGTGCGATCGCGAGTGCCGAGTCGAACAGCCTGGTGCCGATACCGGAGCCCCGGTACGCGCGGCTGACGTAGAGGTACGCGAGCTGAACCTGATCGCGTGCGAGGCCGACGCGGGCGCTCTCCACGACGGCAATCCCGACGAGAGCCTCGCCGTCGAAGACGCCTAGGAACGAACCGCCGCGGTCGAAGCAGGCGAGCAGCTTCTGGGTCTCGGCTGAGATCGACTCCTGCCGCCAGCCGGGGGCCTCGAAATAGTTGGGCTCGCGAACGAGACGTCCATCGCGCAGCCGGTAGACGTGGTGGTGCGTCTCGCTGCGATCAATCGTCCAGATCAGCTCGACCTCGTCGCGCCCGAGCGCACGCATGTCCATCGCCCGAGCTTAGAGACGCGTCGCGGCTCTACGAGGCGAGTGCCGGGCGGCGGACGCGAAACAGCCACGTGAGCTGCCGCGGGAGCGACCGGCGTCCGCGCGACTCGCGAACCTGATCCCCCTTCGCGAGCCGATGCGAATCGGCCTCGCGCAGCAGCGTGGCGTAGCGGTGCTTCGCCAGATCCTGGTTGACGTAATGGGTCGTCATGCTCACCAGACGGGCCGCGGCGCGGATTTCTTCCCTCGATCTCATACGCTTGGCCGATGGAGCAGCCGCTTCCGGCCTGGAGCCTGCCGGCCGAGGCGGCCGATCGGATCGCACTCCCGCACGGCTGGCCCGAGCACGTGACGCGTGACTGGGCGTGGGGAGGAGCGGCCGGCGGCGGCGTCCGCGTCTGCATCCTCGACAGCGGCGTCCAGCTCGATCACCCGGCGATCGGGGAGATCCAGCAGGCAGTCGCGATCCGGGCCGAGGGAGAAGAGACGGTCGTCGAGCCGGACGAGGCGGGAGACGTCGCCGGGCACGGCACGGCGTGCGCCGGGATCGTCCGTTCGTTCGCCCCGGAGTGCGAGCTCGTCAGCGTGCGCGTCCTCGGCGCCGGCTACACGGGGAGCGGCCCCGCATTGCTCGCGGGACTCCGCTGGGCAGTGGAGCAGGGATTCGACGTGATCAACATGAGCCTCTCGACGACGAAACAGAAATTCTCCGCGCTCCTGCACGAGCTCGCGGACACCGCCTACTTCCGCAAGACGATGCTCGTCGCGTCCGCGCACAACATGCCGGTCGAGAGCTATCCGTGGCGCTTCGCGAGCGTCATCTCCGTGGGCAGTCACGACCACGACGATCCGTATGCGTTCTTCTACAACCCATTCCCACCGGTGGAGTTCTTCGCGCGCGGCGTCAACGTGCAGGTGCCGTGGGTGGGCGGCGCGACGTACGTGTGCACCGGGAACAGCTTCGCGACGCCGCACGTCTCCGGGCTCGCAGCGCTCGTCCTCAGCAAGCATCGGGAGCTGACGCCGTTCCAGCTCAAGAGCGTCCTCTATCTGACGGCGACGAACGTGGGCGGGCAGTGAGCGACGATCTCCACGCCGCGGTCGCGGCTGCGGTGCTCGGCGCGGAGGAGCAGCATCGCGCGCTGCTGCAGTCGATCGTCGAGGTGGCGCGCGCGATCTTCGGCGCGAAGGCGTCGTCGATCTTCCTGCTCGACGAGGCGAGCGACGAGCTCGTGTTCGAAGCCGTCGCCGGCGAGGGAGCTTCGACGCTCGTCGGCCGCCGCTTTCCGTCGAGCACGGGCATCGCCGGCTGGGTGCTCGTGACGCAGCAGCCGCTCGTCGTCGAGAACGTGGCGGACGATCCGCGCTTCGGGAGAGAGGCGGCGGAGAGCACCGGTTTCGTGCCGAGGGCGCTGATGGCGGTACCGCTGCTGCACGACGAGCGCGCGCTCGGTGTGCTCGAGGTGCTCGACCGTCGCGAGGACGCGCCGTTCACGCTCGCCGAGATGGAGGTGTTGACGCAGTTCGCGAATCAGGCGTCGATCGCGCTCGACCTGCTGCAGCGTGCGCGGCGCGCGCGAACGGCGCTCGCAGGCGAGGGCGAGCTGGCAACGCTTGCGCGGGTTGCCGCTGCGCTCGAGGGCGACGACGCGGGCCAGCGGCTGCACGCCGCGCTCGAGGAGCTGCTCGCGTGCCGCAGCGCTGCTCTCGGCGTTGCCGGTCACGGCCGCGAGGAACTCGTCACGGTCGAGCGCAAGCAGGCCGGCCTCGGTGCGCGCGCGGACGGTCGCGGTGCGCGGCGCGTCGCGCAGGAGTGCGATCTCCCCGAATGCGTCACCCGCACGCAACGGCTCCCCTCCACGGCCGTCGACCTCGACGTCGAGCTCGCCGCTCGCGACGACGTAGAAGCGGTCGCCGCGCTCGCCCTGTCGGACGACGGGCTCTCCCGGCCGGACGTGAACCGGAACGGCCGCGGCTGCCAACTGCTCGAGCATCGCCGGCGGCAGCGGGCGAAAGATCGGGATCGAGCTCAGGAGCGCGAGGTTGCGCGCAGGCGCCGTGGGCGGCGCGTCGACGCGGCGCAGCGGACGCCACGCGACGACCGCGAGTGCAGGCAGGACGGCTCCCGTCGCGATCAGCGCGCCGCGGACGCCGAGCCACGAGATCAGCGCCGGCGCGAGGACCGCGCCGAGGCCGAGCGTCCCGACGAACACGCTCTGCACGACTCCCATCGCGCGGGTCAGCACCTCGTCGCGGACTTCGCGCTGCAGCAGCGTGACTCCCGCGACGTCGACGATCGTCGTCCCGACTCCGACCACGGCGAGCAGCACGAGCGCCACCGCCGTGTGCGGAAACACGCCCATGAGCGCGATCGGCACTCCGAGCACCACGAGGCCGAGGCCGAAGTCCGACGCGAGGCGCGTGCGGCCGACGAGCGCGAGCGCTGCGAACCCGCCGAGCAACCCCCCGACGCCGACGGCCGAGTTGAGGTATCCGATCCCGGCCTTGCCGAGATCCAGCAGCTGGAGCGCGGCGACGACGAGCAGCACGTTCAGCGCCCCGGCGACGAGCGTCTGGGCCCCGTACAGGCCGATCACGAGTCGCAGCCGCGCGTCGCGGATGACAGTGCCGTAGCCCGCGAGCGCCGCGCGCAGGAATCCGGCTCGAGCCGTCGTCCCTGCCCCGGTCGGTGCGCCGCGGATGCCCAGGAGCAGGAACGCGGCGGCGAGGAAGACGCCCGCGGTCCCGGCGAACACGACGTCCGTGCCGGTCGCCGCGAGGAGCAGGCCTCCGATCGCCGGCCCGACGAAGATCCCGACGCCCTCGACCGTCGTCAGCACGAGGTTCGCCGCGGTGAGCTCCTCGGGCGTGCGCGCGAGCTGCGGGAGGAGCGCGGCCTGCGTGGGGCGGAACGTCGACTGCAGGAGTCCCATCAACGCGCCGAGCGCGTAGACGATCCCGGCCGGCGCCCCGCTGAACGCGGCCGCGGCGGCGGCGCCGATCGTCGCCGAGCGGGCGAGGTTGATCCCGAGCAGCACGCGCTCCCGCGGGTACCGGTCGCCGAGAACCGCCCCGACCGGCGCGGCGACGACCGAAGGAAGCGTCCGCAGGAGCCAGACGAGCCCGACCGCGCCGGCGCCGCCCCGCGCGTAGGCGTAGAGCGAGAGGGTGACGATGAAGATCCAGTACGCACAGACCGTCCCCGCCCAGGAGAGCTCGACCCGGCGGAGGCCGGGGTTCGTGAAGACGGCGGCGAAGGCGCGCCGCGACTCGGCCAGTCGCTCTCGGACGGAGGTGGGCACGGAGGGCCGATCGTAGGCCGGTTTGCGTTCGAA
>VAYM01000070.1 GCA_005884945.1 Actinomycetota bacterium
GACAGGAACCGCTGCTGCGCATCGACGTGAGCAAGCGGCACATGGAAGTGACCAGCGAAAGTCTCGACGACCTGCTCGGCTTCGTTTTCGCGCAGGAGCCCGTGATCGACGAACACGCACGTGAGCTGATCTCCAACGGCCTTGTGCACGAGCAGCGCCGCCACGGCGGAGTCCACGCCTCCGCTCAACGCGCAGAGCACACGCTCGCGGCCGACCTGCTCGCGGATCCGCTCGACTTGCTCCTCGATCACCGCGGCGGGTGTCCAGGCGGGCGGTGCGCCGGCGAGCCGGAACAGGAAGTTCTTGAGAACCTCCTGCCCGTGGGGCGTGTGAACGACCTCCGGGTGGAACTGCACGCCGTACAAGGCCCGCTCCGACGACTCGAAGGCGGCGACCGGCGTCGACGGCGAACCCGCGACGACACGCGCGCCCGCCGGCGGCGCCACCACCGAGTCGCGGTGGCTCATCCACACCGTCTGCGCCGACGGAAGGCCTTCGAACAGCCCGCAGTCCTCGGCGCGAAGCTCCGTCTTCCCGAACTCCGATGCCCCGGTCCGCTCGACGGAACCACCGAGCTCGAGCGCGAGCAACTGCATCCCGTAACAGATCCCGAGCGTCGGAACGCCGAGCTTCAGGACATCCGCATCCATGCGCGGCGCACCGTCGGCGTAGACCGACGCGGGCCCGCCCGAGAGGATCAGCGCATGCGGCCTGCGTGCACGCACCTGCTGCGCCGTGATCGTGTGCGGCACCAGCTCCGAGTAGACACGCGCCTCGCGGACGCGCCGCGCGATCAGCTGCGCGTACTGCCCGCCTAGATCGACGACCAACACGGGCCGCTCCTCCGGCCGAGGCTCGGGGAGCGGCAGGACTTCAGCGCCGGTAATTCGGCGCCTCCTTCGTGATCGCGACGTCGTGCGGGTGGGATTCCCGCAACCCCGCGGACGTGATGCGAACGAACTCGGCGCGCTTCATGTCCTCGATCGTTGCGGCGCCGCAGTACCCCATCGCCTGGCGCAGCCCGCCGACGACCTGGTTCAGGATCGCGCCCAGCGGCCCCTTGTACGGAACGCGTCCTTCGATGCCCTCGGGCACGAGCTTCTCGACGTCCTCGACGTCGCCCTGGAAGTAGCGGTCCTTCGAGAAGCCGCGCGCGCGCATCGCGCCGAGCGACCCCATTCCGCGGTACTCCTTGAACCGCTCGCCCTGCTGGAGCACGACCTCGCCCGGGCTCTCGTCCGTGCCCGCGAGCAACGACCCGGCCATGATCGCGTCCGCGCCCGCGGCAATCGCCTTCGCGATGTCGCCCGAAGACGTCACTCCGCCGTCGGCGATCACCGGGACGTCGTGTTGCGCCGCAACGCGCGCACAGTCGTAGATCGCCGTGATCTGCGGCACGCCGACGCCCGCGACGACGCGCGTCGTGCAGATGGAGCCCGGTCCGACACCACACTTGACGGCGTCGGCGCCCGCGTCGATCAAGGCCTCGGTGGCGTTGGCCGTCGCGACATTCCCGGCGACCGTCTCCACGTCCCACTCCGACTTCACGCGCCGGACCATCTCGACGACAGCGGCGCTGTGTCCGTGCGCGGTGTCGACAACGAGCGCGTCGACTTCCGCCGCGACGAGCGTGCCCGCACGCTCCCATGCATCCGGTCCGACACCGACCGCAGCAGCGACGCCCAGGCGCCCGCGCGCGTCCTTCGTGGCGTCGGGGAACTGGATCTTCTTCTGGATGTCCTTGACCGTGATGGGGCCGCGGAGCTTCCCCTCGCCGTCGACGACCGGCAGCTTCTCGATCTTGTGTCGGTGCAGGATCGACTCCGCCTCGGCGAGCGTCGTTCCCACGGGCGCCGTGACGAGATCGCGCCCGGTCATGAGCGCGCTCACCGGCTGCGTGACGTCGGGCGCGAAGCGAAGGTCGCGGTTCGTGAGGATGCCGACGAGGGTTCCGTCGCCGCTCGTCACCGGCACGCCGGAGATGTGGTACGTCCGCATCAGCTCGAGCGCCTTCGAGACGGGAGCTTCCGGTGGGAGCGTGACCGGCTCGACGATCATCCCGGCCTCGGACCGCTTCACCTTGTCGACCTCGGCGACCTGCTCCTCGATGGAGAGATTCCTGTGCAGGACGCCGATCCCGCCCTCCCGCGCGAGCGCGATCGCGAGCCGCGCCTCCGTCACCGTGTCCATCGCGGCGGAGACGATCGGGATCGCAAGCTCGATCGATCGCGTCAGCCGCGTGCGGGTCGAGACGTCGTTCGGGAGGACGTGGGACTCGGCGGGGACGAGCAGGACGTCGTCGAACGTCAGCCCCTCCCTCGCGAATTTCCGCTCGAGCTCGAGCAGACGCTCGACGTCTCGCTGGCCTAGCTCGAGCTCCATCCGTACACGCTACCAACGCCGTCCGACGACGGGCTCAGCGCTCGGCGGCGACCGGCTCGAGCTCGTCGACCCGCACGTTGTTGTGCAGGCGCGCCGCCTCACGCGGGTCGAAACGGCCGGCACCGACCTCGAGCGTGGACGCCGTACCCGCCGCGACCGCGACGCGCAGCGTGTCCTCCAGCGGCCGCTCGGCGACCCGCGCGGCGAGAAACGCCGCCAGGAGCACGTCGCCCGAGCCCACCGCGGAGACCGGGTCGACATTCGGCGCCTGGGCGCGGTAGAGGCGACGCCGCCGCTCTTCGCGGAACAACGCATAGCACGCGTTCTCAGACGTGATCAGCACGTTGCGCGGGCCCATGTCGGCGATCCGCTCGAGCGCATAGGTCGAGTCCTCCTGGTCCCGGAACTCGTTGCCCACGAGTCCCTCGGCCTCGCTCTGGTTCGGCGAGACGAGGAACGGCTCGGCCTCCGCACCCAGCCGCAGCGGCTCGCCCTCGGAGTCGAGCACCGTGCGCACGTTTCGCCGGTGGAGGTCGCGGATCGCCTCCGCGTAGAAGTTGTCCTCGACGCCGCGGGGGAGCGAGCCCGCGAACACGACCATGTCCGCGCCGCGTGACAGGTACGCGATCTTGTCGAGCAGGATCGCGAGCTCGTCCGGGTCGACGTGCGGGCCCCACTCGATGATCTCCGTGTAGGAGGCCGACGTCGGATCAACGACCGCCGTCGACGTCCGCGATTCGTCCGCAATGCGGACGAAGTCGTTGAGGATTGCCTCCGCAGTCAGCTCCTCGACGATCCGCGTGCCCGTGCGGCCGCCCGCGAGACCCGTCGCGACGACGGGAACGTCGAGCCGCTTGAGCGCGCGCGCGACGTTGATTCCCTTCCCACCGGCAAGCGACAGCCCCTGGCTCGCACGATGACGCTGGCCGCGCTGGAAGTTCGGAACCGTGAGCGTGCGGTCGAGTCCCGCATTCAAGGTCACGGTGACGATCACGAGAACCATCCCCCGATATGGGAGAACGTCCGGCCGCCGTAGAAGCCGAGCCGTCCGAAGAAACCGGGTCGGGAGACGGAACGCGCGGCGACGAGGGGCGCACGCGCGACGAGCTGGCGCCCGGAGAAGACGCGCACCTCACCGAGTTGCTCGCCACGTCGGACAGGAAGATCCGCAGCCGCCGGGGCAAGCACCCGCTCCACCAGTGGACGGTCGAGGCGAACCGGACGCAGCACCGACCGCGAGGCGACGAGCGGCACCGCCGCGCGTCCGTAGGCCGTCGGCACGCGGACGTACACGCGCCCCGGTGCGATCACCCACGCGGTTCGCTCGACCCCGAAAGCCCAGCGAAGAAGCGCGGCGAGATCGGCGTTGCGGCTCCCCCGTGTCGGGCTGCCGAGGATCGTCGCGTACACGTCGAGCCCGTCCCGCTTCACGTCCGCGACCTCGCACCACCCGGCAGCACCGGTGTGACCCGTCTTCACGCCGACGAGCCCGCGGAACACGCCGAGCAGGTCGTTCCACGTGTGCAGCGTGCGTCCGCCTTCGATCACCGCGGTTCTCTCCCGCACGAGCGACCGCACGACCGGCCGCTTCATCAGCTCCTGCGCAAGGCGCGTGACGTCGCGCGCCGTCGAGTAATGGTGCGGTGCGTCGAGGCCGTCGGGACGCGAGAAGTGCGTCCCCGCCAGGCCGAGCTGCTTCGCCTTCGCATTCATCATCGCAACGAACGCACGCTCGTCCCCGTGCGCGACGTAGTCCGCGAGCGCGTCTGCCGCATCGTTGGCGCTCTGGATCAGAGCGCCCGCCAACAGCTCACGAACGCTGATCCGCTCGCCCGCCCGGAGGTTGATCGTGGACTCTCCGACCTCGGCGGCGGCGCGCTGCACGGTGACGACGTCGTTCGGCCGCGTGTGCTCGAGCGCAATGAGGACGGTCATGAGCTTGGTGATGCTTGCGATCGGGACGTGTGCGTCCGCGTCGTGTTGTGCAAGCACGTCTCCTGTCGAAGCGTCGACGACGATGAATGCGCGCGCATTCACGGTGGGAACGGCCCCCTGCGCAGACGGAGCGAGTGCCAGCGCCGCGGCGGCGACGACGATGAAGCGCCTCACCACGAGTAGGACCCTAGCCCACGCGAATCCGCTGGCCGACGTGCAGCGCCTGCGGGTCGATGCCCGGATTGAGACGGAGCAGCTCGTCCACCGTCGTGTTCTCCTTGACGGCCACGGAGCCGAGCGTGTCGCCGCTCTCGATCGTGTAGTAGCGGGCCGCGGTCGTCGACTGTGTCGTCGTCGGCCTGTGTCTGGTCGTGGCGACCGTCGTCGTCGCCGTCGGGATCTCAGCTCCCGTCGTCGTGTTGCTCGAGCCGCCTCCGAGGCCCGCCTTGATCAGCAGGACGGCGATCGTCGCTGCTGCAAGGAATGCGAGCGGCGCACCGTAGTGGGCGAGCTCCCGTCGCCGGCGCGGATCCACCTGGCGCCTACCAACCGGAGACCGACCAGACCTCGCGCGCATAGCGAGAGGCCTCGGCAGCCGCGGCGCTCCGCCATTCCATCCCCGAGACGCGAAAGGCATAGATCACGTCGCGGGACACGTTGACGAGCGCGCTCGCGGGACCGCTCGTGAATGCGCGCGCCACGTCGGCGGGCGTCGCTCCCTGCGCGCCGACACCGGGGAGGAGGAGGATCGCGCGCGGCAGCAGACGCCGCGCCTCGCCGACCGCGCGCGGATGCGTCGCGCCGATGACGGCGCCGACGGAGGACAGGCCGTGCTCCCCGAGGAGATCCTCTCCCCACTCCGCAACGAGCTTGGCGACGTGCTGCCACACCTGGCGCCCGTCGGTGAGCGCGAGATCCTGCACCTCCGCGCCGCCGGCGTTCGACGTCTTGACGACGCAGAAGATGCCGGCGCCGCTTCGTCGGCATGCGGCCAGGAAGGGCTCGACGGCATCGCGGCCGAGGTACGGGTTGACGGTGACCGCGTCCGCAAGCGGAGGCTCGCCTTCGAGGAACGCCGTGACGTACGCGCGCGCGGTGGAGCCGATGTCGCCTCGCTTCGCGTCGGCGATCACCTGCAGGCCGGCCGCACGCGAGTAGGCACAGACCTCTTCGAACGCGCGGATCCCGTCGGATCCGAGCGCCTCGAAGAACGCGATCTGCGGTTTGACGGCGACGACGTACGGCGCGACCGCGTCGACGAGCCCGCGACAGAAGCGCTCGCACGCCGCCGCGGCCTCCTCGCGTCCGTGGTGCGCTTCGCCCCGAAGCTCGACGGGGAGATGGTCGGGACGAGGGTCGAGCCCGACGACGAGCTGGGATCGCTTCCGCTCGACGGCCTCGGCCAGCCGGTCGGCGAAGTGCGTCGTCGCGACGGTCGCCACGACGCTCAGGTTACTTCGCTGCAAAGACGGCGAGGGCCGCGATTTACCGCGGCCCTGCCGAGTCCTTGGAGGAGGGGCGTCGGTCCTAGCCGCCCTTGACCGCTGCTTTCAGCTGGCTTCCGGCCGAGAACTTCGGCACGGTGGCTGCGGGAATCGTCACCTTCTCGCTCGGATTGCGCGGATTCACGCCCTGGCGCGCGGCGCGATGCTGCGTCGAGAACTTGCCAAACCCGGTGAACGTCACTTCCTCCTTGCGCCGCAACGTCTCCGTGATCGATTCGAGGAACGCGTCCACGGCCTTCCCGGCGTCACGCGCCGACAACCCCGATTTCGAGGCGACCTCGTTCACGAACTCCTGTTTCGTCAAGTCCCTCTCCTCCCGTCGTCGGATGGAACAGCCGCCGAAAGAGGCTAACAGGCGGCCCGGACCCGCTCAACCATGCGGTTTTGCGGGATCTTTTGGCTTTTCCAGGAGCTCCGCGGCCGTGAAAATCGGCCAAAGCGCCACTCCCGCGCCGGCGAGCGCTTCGCCGCCGCCCTCCTCGCGATCGACCACGCAGACCGCTGTCTCGACGACGAGCCCTGCCTCTCGCAACGCTTCGACCGACTCGAGGAGCGCCCCGCCGGACGTGACGACGTCCTCGACGACGCAGATGCGATCGCCTTCCGCGTACATGCCTTCGACCCGCTTCGCAGTGCCGTATTCCTTCGCCGCCTTGCGGACGATCAGGAACGGGAGCCCCGACGCGAGGGAGCCTGCGGCGGCGAGCGCAACCGCTCCGAGCTCGGGCCCCGCGAGCCGATCCGTCCGGGCCGCGTGCTCGCGCACGGCCGTCGCAATGCTCTCACCGAGCGCCGCGAGCAGGTCGGGACGTGTCTCGAAGCGGTACTTGTCGAGGTAGTAGCGCGAGCGCTTCCCCGAGCGCAGGACGAAATCGCCTTCGAGGTACGCATGCTCGCGCAGCGCGCGCTTCAGCTCGTCGTCCGTCACCTGGGGCACTAGCGGGTCTTGCGCAGGATCTCACGCGCGAGCGGAAGTAGCCGATCGGCGCCCGGCGAGCCGTTCGAGAGCGAGACCATCGATCCGTCTTGGTAGTACAGGTCGACGCGGTCGCGATCGACGGTCCGCCGACGGATGAACGCGGCGCCGGCGAGCATCCCGCCGGCGACGCCCACGAGCGCCGCGACGCTACGTCGCATCGGTCTTCTTATTGCGGGGCGCGGGCTTCTTCTTCGCGCCGGTCGTCTTGGGTCGGGTGCGGTCGTCGCCGCGATCCGCGTCGGCCCGTCGGCGACGACGAAGACGCTCCCCTCGTCCGTCGCGGCCTCGAGCTGGATCAGCGGCCCGCCTGCGCCCACCTTGACGTCAAGCGCCTGCTCGAGCAGCCGGCCGACACCCTCTGCGAGCGCATCCGCGCGGCCTTCCTCGAGCGTCGACGCGGCGACCTTGCCCTGCTCGTCGAAGACGACAGCGGCCTGGATCTGCGACGAGATCTCGGTGAGATCGGCGAGTGCTTGCTGCGCGTCCATCTGGGAGATACAGCATATTGCGGCCCGTGCGCGTCAGACGCCGCGACCTCGGGCGGAAGTTCTTCGCCGACCGCGGGCCCCACCTGGCCGCGATGATCGCGTACTTCGCGCTGCTCTCGTTCGTCCCGCTGACGTTCCTGTCGCTGTCGCTGCTCGGGCTCCTCGGGCGCGCCGACGAGTCGAGCTTCCTCGTCAGGGAGATCAAGCGCGCGCTTCCGGGAACGCCGATCGATCAGATCGTGCACCTCGTGCACGCCGTGCAGGACAACGCGGCGGCACTCGGCATCGTCGGCGGCGCGGCGCTCCTGTGGACGTCGCTGTCGCTGTTCAGCGTCCTCGAGTCCGCGTTCAACATCGTGTACGGAAGGCCGAACCGGTCGTTTCTGCACGGCAAAGGGCTCGCGTCGCTGCTCATGATCGGGTCGCTCGTAACGCTGTTCGTCGCGCTGCTCGTCGGCTCGCTCGGCGTCGCCCTCTTGCGTGAGAAGGTGCCGGGTTTCGCGGACAACCCGATCGCCGCGACGGCGTTGTCGATCGTCGTCTCGCTCATCGGCGTGTTCGTGTTCCTCGTCTCGTGTTACTACGTGCTGACGAACGCGGAAGTGACGGTGCGCGAGGTGCTGCCGGGCGCGGTTCTCGCCGCGGTGTTCCTGGAGGCGACGTTCCAGGTCCTCCCGTTCTACCAGCGGTACGCGAGCCTGAATCCGACGCTGCGCGCGTTCGGGTCGCCCGCGATCCTGCTCGTCTGGCTCTACGTGATGGCGAACGTGATCGTGTTCGGCGCGGAGCTGAACTGGTGGCGCGCACGCCGCGCGGAGAAGCAGCTGGTGGAGGAGCTACCCGGCCTCGCGTAGCGCGTCGAGCAGCGCGAACGCTGCGAGCGCTCGATGCGAATGCTTCGCCTTCCACGCGTCGCCGAGCTCGGCGACCGTTCGCTCCTCTCCCTCCGGGACGAAGATCGGATCGAAGCCGAACCCTTCGGTCCCGCGCGGCTCGTCGACGATCCGCCCGCTCAGCGTCCCGGTGCCGCGCACCTCGCGGCCGTCCGGCGCGATCGCCACCAGCTCCGAGACGTAGCGCGCGTTTCGGCCCGCGCCCTCGATCCCATCGAGCTCGCGGAGCATCCACCCGACCTCGTCGCCGTCGGCGCTGCGCGCCGAGCGCACCCCTGGGCCCCCGCCGAGGCCGTCCACCTCGATGCCGGCGTCCTCGCCGAGCATCCACGCTTCCCGCGGCCCGACCTCGCGGCCGAACAGCGCCTTCGCGCGCGCGTTGTCGTAGTACGTCGCTCCGTCCTCGGGCGGGAACTCGCCGGCGTCGAGCGGCTCGACCGCCCAGCCGGGAAGCAAGGCCTCGAGCTCACGCGCCTTGTGCTCGTTCTGCGAGCAGAGGCGCGCGACTACTCCCAACGCACTCCCGCGACTCCGGGAATGTCGGCGATCCGCGCGACGAGGCTCTGCACGTGGGTGCCCGGCGGGAGCGCGACGTCGAGCTCGAGCCTGCGACGCTCGCCTTCCTGGCTCAGCTCGATCGAGTCCAGCCGCACGTGCGCGCGCTCGACCTCGTCGATGACCGCGCCCGGGCTCTCCCCGAGCGGGAGCTCGACGAGCAGGAGGCCGTCCTCGGGCCGGAATCGCCGGACGACGCGGTAGGCGAGGATGCGCAGCGGATAGAGCGCGAACAGCACGAGCAGCGTCGTGATCACGGCGCCGCTGTAGTAACCGGCGCCCGCTGCGAGACCGACGGCTGCCACGACCCAGAGCGTCGCCGCCGTCGTCAGTCCACGAATCGAAAACCCCTGCCTGATGATCGCGCCTGCGCCGAGGAAGCCGATGCCCGTCACGATCTGCGCGGCGATGCGCGTCGGGTCCGCCCGGACCACGCTCTGGCCGGACGTCAGGAACGCGTGGAACCCGTACGCGGACACGATCGTGAAGAGCGCGGAGCCGAGCGCGACGAGCAGATGCGTCCGCAAACCGGCCTCACGTTCGCGCAGCTCGCGCTCGACGCCGATGAGCCCGCCGAGGAACGCCGCCAGCGCGAGCCGGAGGAGCGCTTCGCTCCAGTGGAGCGTCGGGATGCTATGCGCGAACAGCACTCGCTGCCTCCTCCTGCGCGGTTGCGATCTCTTCGATGCCTGCGGAGGCGAGCTCGAGCAGCTCGTCGAGTCGTGCGCGCGTGAAGGGCGTCCGTTCCGCGGTCGCCTGCACCTCGACGAGCTCGCCGTCGCCGGTCATGACGACGTTCATGTCGACTTCGGCCTGCGAGTCCTCCGAGTAGTCGAGGTCGAGCAGCGCCTCACCGTCCACGATGCCGACGGAGACCGCTGCGACGGGTCCCGTGAGCGTGCGCGACAGGCCGAAGCGGTCGAGCGCGCGCCGAGCCGCCACGTACGCACCCGAGATCGCGGCGCAGCGCGTGCCGCCGTCCGCCTGCAGCACGTCGCAGTCGACCCACAGCGTGCGCTCGCCGAGCGCCTCGAAATCCGTCACCCCGCGGATGGAGCGTCCGATCAGACGCTGGATCTCGACCGTGCGCCCCCCGAGCCGGCCGCGAGACGCCTCGCGCTCGGTGCGATCGCCCGTCGACGCCGGCAGCAGCGAGTACTCGGCGGTCAGCCAGCCGCGGCCCTTGCCGTACAGCCACCGCGGCACGCCTTCCTGGATCGACGCGGTGCACAACACCTTTGTCTTCCCCTGCGCGAAGAGGACCGAGCCGTGCGGCTGCTCGAGGAAGTCCGGCTCGAGCTCGAGCGGGCGCAGCTCGTTCGCACGGCGGCCGTCGTTCCGCATCACGCCGCGGCTGCGGTGAGCGCCGATAGCTCGACGTGCTCGACGTCCGCGATCGGAAGCTGGAGGAAGCGCGCGCCCATCGTCCGGAACGCCTCGGGTTCGCCGGTCGTGAGGAAGCGGTACGTCCCCTCGCGCGTGGCGTCGTTCTCGAAGCCCTTGCGCGCGAGCGTCTCGGCGACCTCGCGCGCCGTCTCCTCGGCGGAGAAGACCAGCGTCACGTCGCGGCCGAACACGCGCTGGAAGATCGGCCGAATCAGCGGGTAGTGCGTGCACCCGAGGATGACGGTGTCGACGCCTGCTTCCTTCAGCGGTTGTGCGTACTCGCGCACGGCATCGGTCGTCTCGGCCGCGAACGGGTCGTCGTTCTCGATCAGCGGCACGAGCCGCGGGCACGCTACCGGGACGAGCTCGACGCCGGCGTCGAGCGTGCGCACGAGCTCCGCGTAACGCCCGGCCTCGACGGTCGCCTCGGTGGCGAGGAGCCCGATCCTTCGGTTTCGCGTCGCCTGCACGGCGGCGTGTGCCTCGGGCGTGATCACGCCGACGACCGGAACGGCGAGCTCCTCCTGCAGCTGCGGCAGCGCGGCCGACGTGGCCGTGTTGCACGCGGCGACGACGAGCTTGACGCCCTGCGACTCCAGGAACGCGCCGATCTCGCGCGTGAACTGTCGGACCTCGTCGAGCGGCCGCGGGCCGTACGGCAGCCGTGCGTGGTCACCGAGGTAGAGGAAGTCCTCGTGCGGCAGCGTCACGAGGCACTCGTGGAGGACGGTCAACCCGCCCACACTCGGGGCCTTAGCACTCGTCGCCGCCGCCGCCTCCTTGGTCGCGCCGCACAAGGCGGCGGACTTCGCGAAGCTCGACACGACCGTGAAGATGGACGACGGCGTCCCGATCGCCGTCACGTACTACACGCCGTCGGGGACCCCGCCGGCGACCGGTTGGCCCGCCGTGATGATGCTCCACGGGCTCGGGCAGACCCGGAACTCGTTCGACATCAGCAACTGGTCGGCGAACCGTGTCGCCGAGACCTACCTCGTCCCGAACGGCTACGCGGTGCTCACGTTCGACGCGCGTGCGCACGGCCAGTCGGGCGGGTTGTTCTCGCTCGACGGGCCGCGCGAGCTGCAGGACACGATCAACCTCTTCCACTGGCTCATGTCCCGGCCGAACATCGACGCGAATCGAATCGGCGCGTTCGGAGTCTCGTACGGCGGCGGCATGGTCTGGCTGGCCACCGTCTACGGCGTCCCGTTCGCAGCGATCGCGGTCGCAGCAACGTGGACGGATCTGCGGGAGGCGCTCGAGCCGCAGGGGCTCGTTCGCTCGGGCGTGATCGTCGGGTTCTCGCAGTCCATCCCGCAGTCGCGGTACGACCCGACGCTGGCCGGACTGCTCCAGGAAATGCTGTCGGAACACGACACGCCCGCGTTGCGCACATTCCTCGCAGCTCGATCGGTTCGCCCGCAGCTGCGCGGCTTCAACATCCCGACCCTGCTCCTGCAAGGACGACGCGACTTCGCGTTCGACGCCGACCAGGCGCTGTCCGCGTTCAAGCTGCTCACCGGGCCGAAACGGCTCTACTTCGGCAATCTCGGCCACGCGCCGGCGGCGAATCCGCCGGACGAGCTGCAGTACTACGCAGGCGAAGTCCTCCACTGGTTCGACCGTTTCGTGAAGCGCGTGCCGAGCACGCTCGGCTCGCGCCCGAACGTCCTGCTCGCCGCGGATCCGTGGACGCGCAAGGTGAAGTCGTTCGTCGGCATCCCACCGACCCGCTCGCTGCGGTTCACGTTCAACGGCTCGGCGACGCTGACGGCGGCCGGCAAGGTCGTCCGCACGACCGCGAGCGTCCCGCACATCGAGACGTTCGGCGCCCCGACGGTTCGCCTCCGGATCTCCACGCGGACGCAGTACCGCCACCTCGTCGTGGTGCTGACCGCCGTTCGCCCGGACGGCAGCGAGCTCGTCGTCACGGACGGCGGCGCCGCGACATCGACGCTCGGTTCGAAGGTGCGGACCATCACCTTGCGGCTCCCCGACGAGATCACGTCGATCCCGCGCGGCTCGCGCCTCCGGCTCACGTTCGCGGCCACCTCGACCGTGCAAAGCATCGCGAACCTCGTCTACTTGAACTCTGTGCCGGACGCCTCGACCGCGCTGATCGGGCGCGTTACGCTCACGCTTCCCGTGCTGCGGAAGCCCGTCTCGCCGTGATCGCGCACCTCGCCGCGGCGGCGGCCGCCGTCGCGCTCTCACCGAGCGCCGCGCCCGGCGTAACCGCGACGACGATCACGATCGGCGGCACCGTGCCGATCTCCGGCCCCGCCGCTGCGTTCGGCTCCGTCGGCCCGGGCGCGAATGCGTACTTCCAGTACGTGAACGCGCACGGAGGCGTCCATGGGCGGAGGATCGTCTACAAGTACCTCGACGACGCATACGAGCCGGCGAAGACCGTGCTGCTCACGCAACAGCTCGTGGAGCAGGACAAGGTCTTCGCCCTGTTCGACACCGTGGGAACGGACAACGCGCTCGCGATTCGCGAGTACGTGAGCAACCGGAAGGTCCCGGATCTGTTCGTCGGCAGCGGCGTGTCCACGATCGGGCGCGAGCACGCGAAGTACCCGTGGCTGATGGGGTACTTGCCGAGCTTCGTCGGCGAAGGCGTGATGGACGGGCGCCGCATCGCACAGGTGACTCCGCGCGCGAAGATCGCAGTGCTGTACGAGGACTCGAACTTCGGCAAGGACCTCCTGAACGGGCTCAAACGGGGCCTGGCCGGAAAGGCGAAGGTCGTCGGCGAGCAGTCGTACGACCCGAACGAGACGGACATCGGGTCGCAGGTCGCGCGGCTCAGGGCGACGCGCGCCGACACGCTGATGCTGTTCGCGACGCCGCTCTTCGCGATCAAGGGCTACGTCGGCGCGAACCGCCTCGGCTGGCACCCGCGCGTCTACGTCTCCTCCGTCGCGATCTCGCCGGACATCATGAAGATCGCGCGGCTCTCCGCCACTCCGCGCACGGTGGACGGTTCGATCTCGATCGCGTTCGTGAAAGACCCGACGTCGCCGGTCTGGAAGAACGACAAGACGGTCAAGCTGTACCGCTCGATCGTCGCGCGCTTCCTCCCGGGCGCGAAGCCGCTCGATGTCTATCTGTACTACGGCATGGCGGTCGCGTACACGATGGTCGACGCGCTCAAGCATGCAGGAGCGAACCCGACGCGCGACAACCTGTTGCGCGCAGCGACTCACCTGAACGAGACGAATCCGTTCCTCCTCCCCGGGATCCGGATCACCACGTCGCCGAACGACTACTACCCGATGAAGAAGGCCCGCTTCGTTCGGTACCGGCACGGCCTCTGGGTGTTGTTTGGGAAACTCGTCGATGCGCGTGGCTAGTCGGACCCAACCGATCGCCCGCGCCGCCGTCTAACCCTGCGAGGTTTCGGGGATATCACTTGAAAACCGGAAAGGAAGGGGTATGAAGACCATTCTCAGGCTGGGGACGGTGGGTGCCGTCGGGGTCGCGGCGCTCGCCTTCGCGGGGAACGCGCTGGCCACGCAGAGGCTCTCCGTGACCCAGTCGGCCACGTCGCTGACGATCAAGGTCACCCAGGACGCGACCGATCAGCAGCCGTCCAAGATCCAGATCTACGTTCCGGCCGGCTACACGCTCAACACGAGCGCGGCACCCGGGCAGACGATCGGGACGACGACCGGTGTCGTCATCGCCCGCGATCAGGGGAACATCGACCTGCCGCTCACGGGTGACGTCCTCGTCGCCGATCCGAAGCAGCACGCAACCGACGCCTGTTCGCCCGGCGCACAGGCCGTCTGGATCTTGCAGCTGTCCGTCGCCGGTCAGACGATCAGCCTGCCCGTGTACATCAATCCGACGACCGGCGCCGAGACAGGGCTCGGCTCGGCGAAGCTCTCGGTCTGTCTCGCTCCGAGCGACACGCCGCAGGGATCCCCGGGCCGGTCGCCCTTCGGCGCGCAGTTGAAGAGCGCGACGTTCACGGTCAACAACGTGTTCACCCCGCCGGCGGGCGCCGTCCGCTGGGAGTCGCTGTGGACTCCGTGGGGAGCGGGCAACGGCGTTCCGAACGTGGCGGGGACCGTCGAGGCACGCGCGTTTGCCGGGCCTGGTGCGATCACGATCTCCGGCCGGGTCACGAACAAGAAGAAGCGCATCGTCCGGCTGCAGGGGAAGGTGACGGCGGCAGGCGTCGGCATCGCCGGTACCACGGTGAGCCTCCTCCTGAACGGAAAGGCGCGGTACAAGAAGACGACGTCGGGAAGCGGCGCGTACAGCTTCCTGCTGCAGAAGAAGAAGGGCTCGAAGGTGACGACGACTTTCTTCCAGACGAAGGTCGCGGTGCCGGAGCGCGACGTGACCGCGACGGGATGCGCGTCGCCGGCCGTCCCGCCGATCCCGTGCGTGAGCGCGACGCAGGGATCGTTCACGGCGACGAGCCGGAAGGTCAGGATCCGGATCTAGTCGTCACGGGATCTGCGTTTGCGAGCGGGGCCCGAGGAGGGCCCCGTCTCGTATCCTGGGGCCGTGGCGGAAATTCGCATCGGGACATGCTCGTGGGCGGACGAAGCGCTGTCGAAGCACTTCTATCCACCGGGCACGCAGCCCGCCGCACGCCTCGCGTACTACGCGGAGCGCTTCGACGCGGTCGAGGTCGACTCGACGTACTACCGCCTGCCGGCCGAGGAGATGGTCAAGCGCTGGGCGGAGCGGACACCGGACGGCTTCGTCATGCACGTGAAGGCGTTCGGGCTGATGACGCGCCATCCCGTGAAGCTCGAGGCGCTGCCGACCGACCTGCGCGACGAGGCGCCCGTCGACGACAAGGGCCGCGTCGACCGGCCGTCGCGGGAGTTTCGCGGCGAGGTCTTCCGGCGGTTCCTCGGCGCACTCGAGCCGCTGCGCGTGCAGGGGAAGCTCGGCGGCATCCTCTTTCAGTTTCCTTCCTACGTCGTGCGAAAGGAAGCGTCGCTCGACTACCTGCGCTGGGCGCGCGAGCAGCTCGGCGACGACGAGATGCTCGTCGAGTTCCGCCACGTCAGCTGGCTCGACGACGAGGGACGCGACGAGACGCTCCGCTTCCTCGAGGACATCGGAGCGACACATGTGATCGTCGACGCGCCGCGGATCGAAGGCGCAAAGAACACGGTGCCGACGGTGCTGGCGCTCACCTCGCCGACGCTCTACGTCCGGTTCCACGGTCGCAACGCGGACACGTGGAACAAACGCGGCGGCAGCGCGTCCGAGCGGTTCGACTACCTCTACTCCGACGAGGAGTTGCGCGAGTGGGTCGAGCCGCTCCGCGAGCTGTCCGCGCAGGCCGAGCAGGCGTACGCGTTCTTCAACAACAACGCGACGAGCCCCGACGGCCGCGGCGGACGTGTCGCGCAGGCCGCGACGAACGCGACGGCGCTGCGGAAGTTGCTGCAAGCCGAGCACGTGCCTGCCTCTTGATGCGGATCCTCTCGGTCGTGCACGGCGGCAACGTGCGCGAAGGCGTCTTCGGCGAGCCTGTTCGCGAGCGTGGGCACGAGCTCGTGGAGTGGCGGCCTGCCTCGGGTGAGCTGCCCCGCCCGCTCGACGACTTCGACGCCGTTCTCGTGTTCGGGGGCGCGATGCACGCGGATCAGGAGGACCAGCATCCGTGGCTGCGCGAGGAGCATGCGCTGATGGAGCGGCTCATCGAGTTGCAGGCGCCAGTCCTCGGAATCTGCCTCGGCGCGCAGCTGCTCGCGAAGGCGACGGGCGCGCACGTGGGGCCGTTGGCGGAGCCGGAGATCGGTTGGTTTCCGCTCGAGCTCACGGCGAGCGGCGAGCGCGATCCCGTGATCGGCCGGCTGCCGCGCCGTTTCGACGCGTTCCAGTGGCACTGGTACGGCTTCGACGTTCCGCCGGGAGCGGACGAGCTCGCGCGCAACGACCTCTGTCCGCAGGCGTTCCGCGTCGGGGAAAGCGCGTGGGCGGTGCAGTTCCACCCGGAGGTGACGCTCGCCCAGGTCGAGGGCTGGATCGACGATCCGGACGATCCGTGCCCCGACCCCGAGGGCCTGCGCGCGGAGACGCGACGCCGGATCGCCGAGTGGAACGACCTCGGGCGGACGTTGTGTGCGGCGTTCGTGGAAGCTGCTGAACGCGCGGCGGCGGCGGCGCGCGCCTGACCCGCGCACATCGGTCCGACTTTCGTCACGAACGATTACCGGTGCCTGGCACCGCTACGCCGGTGCGGCCATGTCCGTTCGGGCCGCTACCGCTCGAGCGGCAGCTCGTCGTGGCGCGACCACTCGTGCCACGAGCCGGCGTAGTTGCGCGCGTCGTAGCCGGCCGCGCGCAGCGCAAGCGTGGCCAGCGCGGAACGCGAGCCCGAATGGCAGTACGCGACGATCTCCTCCGCGTCGCCGACGAGCGCGCGCGCTTCGTCCGCGGCGAGCGGCGTGCCCGGCGCGGCGAAAAGATCCTGCACATGGACGTGACGCGCGCCCGGGATGTGACCCTGCCGCGGGTCGCACGGGTAGCCGGTCCTGCCCGCGAACTCCTCGTCGGTGCGCACGTCGAGGATCGTGAGCCGCGCGTCCTCGAGGCGGG
>VAYM01000071.1 GCA_005884945.1 Actinomycetota bacterium
TGACGTTTCTGCTCGGGCGGGACGAAGACGTACTTGCCGACCTCGAGGTGCTCCTCGGTCCCGTCGAGCCGGATCGTGCCGTTGCCACGGACGATGACGTAGACCTCTTCCTGGCCGTCCGAGGCGTGATCGTGCATCGGGCCTTCCGCCCCGGGCGGCAGCTCGAGTTGGTTGATGCCGAATGCGCTGACACCGAGCGTTCGTCCCATCGGCTTGAAGACGCCCTTCTGCGCCTCGATGTCATTGGCGTCGACGATTGAATGCGTCACCGCTCCTCCTCTCGACGGGCTGCCGGAACTCTACGCCTCTCCAGGAGGAGCGGTTTGGGGGATCACCGCTCGAACGCGAGTCCCAGCCGCGACAGCTCTTCGACCACGAACCGGCCCTCGATCGTCGCCTCGACGTCGAACGTCTCGCCGATCTCCGGGTCCTTGCAGATCAGCTCGCTCGCTTGGCTCGGCACCGTTTGCTCCGCTGCCTCCGCCGACTCCCACAGATAGATCGCGCCCCACCGCTCGGTCGTCTCGTCCGAGATCCAGGCCTTGAAGCGCAGCCCGGGCACGTCCGCGAACTGCTCGACCGACTCGTCGCGCAGGTACCGCCGAAGCTCGCCGATCGTCGTCTTCGAGTCCGCAAGATTCCAGAGGACGAAGCGGACGACCACGACTAGTTCCCAGGCAGCTTCGCGATCAGCGCCTTGACCGCGCGCAGGACGTCCGCCTCCTCGTGCCCGAAGTCGTCCAGGTACGCGTGGAGCGCGGCGTGAACCAGCCGCAGTTCGTCTTCCGTCAGCTCGATCGTGTGCATCAAAAGGGCCCTCTCGGTTCGTAGCTTCCCCGTCGTGCGCCGACCGCGATCATCGTCATCCCGTCAGGCCCCGCGATCGGACAGCGCGTCGTCTCGGGATCGAAGCGGAGAAACGTCCCGGCCTGGACCGGTACGAGCTCGCCCTCGATCCGGTAGACGCCGGAGCCGCGGATGACGACGTTGACCTCCTCCTGCGCGGAGTTGCTCTCGTCGTGCTCGCGACCCTCGGCGTTCGGCGGGATCTCGAACCAGTTGATGCCGAACGCCTCGCAGCCGAGGCGTCGCCGTACGAAGCGCACGGCGTTGCCGGGGCCCTCGCCCGGGACGTCCTCGACCTTCACCAGCGAGTAACCCACCACCGCCTCCTTTTCACATGCGGAAGACACCGAACGTCGTCTCGGGAATCGGAGCGTTCAACGCCGCCGAGATCCCGAGCGCGAGCACACGCCGTGTGTCGAGCGGGTCGATGATCCCGTCGTCCCAGAGACGGGCCGTCGAGTAGTACGGATTCCCCTCACGTTCGTACTTCGCGCGGATCTCGTCGGGATCCGCGTCGCCGACCATCGTCAGCACCGTCGCCGCCTGCTCGCCGCCCATGACGGAGATCCGGGCGTTGGGCCACATCCACAGCTGCCGGGGCTCGTAGGCGCGCCCGCACATCGCGTAGTTGCCGGCGCCGAACGACCCGCCGGTGATGACGGTGAACTTCGGCACCGCGGCGTTCGCGACCGCCATCACGAGCTTCGCGCCGTCGCGCGCGATGCCGCCCCACTCGTACTCCTTGCCGACCATGAACCCGGTGATGTTCTGGAGGAACACGAGCGGGATCCGCCGCTTGCACGCGAGCTCGATGAAGTGCGCGCCTTTCTGGGAGGACTGGGCGAACAGCACGCCGTTGTTCGCGAGGATCCCGACGGGATAGCCCTCGATGCGCGCGAAGCCGGTGACGAGCGTCTCGCCGTAGTTCCCCTTGAACTCGTCGAAACGCGAGCCGTCGACGATCCGCGCGATCACCTCACGCGCGTCGGTCTGGTGGCGGAAGTCCTCGGGGATGAGCCCGTAGAGCTCGCCGGGGTCGGCGGCGGGCCGCTCCGGGTCCGTCACGTCCCATGGAATCTGCTTGCGTCCTTGGAGGTTCCGCAGCGCCCGTCGCGGCCTTCACGAGCGGTGGGCCGCCGATGAAGATCGTGCCGGTACCGCGGGCGATGATCGTCTCGTCCGACATCGCCGGCACATATGCGCCGCCCGCCGTGCACGAGCCCATGACGGCGGCGATCTGCGGGATTCCGGCAGCGGACATCTGCGCCTGGTTGAAGAAGATCCGGCCGAAGTGGTCACGGTCCGGAAAGACCTCGTCCTGCAAGGGCAGGAACGCGCCGCCCGAGTCGACCAGATAGAGGCACGGGAGCCGGTTCTGGGCCGCGACCTCCTGCGCGCGCAGGTGCTTCTTCACCGTCAGCGGGAAGTAGGTGCCGCCCTTGACGGTCGCGTCGTTCGCGACGATCACGCACTCGCGTCCCTCGACCGTGCCGATGCCCGTGACGATTCCGGCGCACGGGGCCTGTCCCTCGTACATGTCCCAGGCGGCGAGTGCGTTCAGCTCGAGGAAGGCGCCGCCGGGATCCACGAGGCGATCGATCCGCTCGCGAGCCGTGAGCTTCCCCCGCGAACGATGCCGCTCCGTGGCCTTCTCGCCGCCGCCGCGCGCGACCTCGGCCGTCCGCTCCCGCAAGTCGGCGACCAGGCCCTCCATCAGCTCCCGCCGGCGGTCGAACGCGTCGTCTCGCTGCACGACCGATTCGAGGACTGCCATCGTCGGCAGCCTACAATCGCGCGGTGCCCTCGGAGGAGCTCGTCCGGCGTTACGCAGAGCTCGCAGTTCGCGTCGGTCTGAACCTACGCAAGGGCCAGGACTTGCAGATCATCTGCCACGTCGAGCACGCGCCGTTCGCGCGCGCGGTCGCGGCGGTCGCATACGCGCACGGGGCGCGCCGTGTCAGCCCGTTCTACTCCGATCAGCACATTCGCCGCTCGATGCTCGAGCATGCAGCGGACGACGTGCTCGAATGGTCGCCGCCGTGGACGGCCGCGCGCCTCGAGCATCTCCACGAGGAGCGCGGCGCGGAGCTCGGGATCACCGGCGATCCGAATCCCGACATCAACGACGGGATCGACGGGAAGCGAATCGCGCGGGCGCGTCCGAAGGAGTTGATGCACCGCGCGGCGGAGATCATCTTCGACCTCAAGACGGTCAACTGGTGCAACGTCGCTTATCCGAACGAAGGCTGGGCAGAGCGCGTCTTCGGCGAGCCCGACGTCGAGCGGCTGTGGGACCTCGTCGCGCGTGCGGTGCGGCTCGACGAGGCCGATCCCGTCCGCGCGTGGGAAGAGCACATGGCGCGCCTCGGCGACCGGGCGGCACGCCTGAACGAGCAGAAGTTCGACGCCGTGCGCTTTCGCGGGCCCGGAACCGATCTCGAGATCGGCCTCCTGCCGGGTTCGGTGTGGGGGACGGCCGGCTTCGAGACGTCGTACGGCCACCCGTTCGTGCCGAACATGCCGACCGAAGAGGTGTTCACGACCCCGGACCCGTCTCGGACCGAAGGCACTGTCCGCGCGACCCGTCCGTTCGGGCCCCTCCCGGGCACCATCGTCGACGGGCTCGAGCTCCGCTTCGAGGGCGGGTCGGTCGTCGATGTGCGCGCCGAGCAAGGCGCCGACGTCGTCCGCGGACAGCTCGAGAACGATCCGGGCGCTGCGCGTCTCGGCGAGATCGCGCTTGTCGACGGCCAGTCGCGCGTCGGCCGCCTCGACGTGGTCTTCTGGGACGTCCTCTTCGACGAGAACGCGGCGTGTCACATCGCGTACGGCAAAGGGCTGCCCGACGGCCTCGCGCCCGGCACCGACGGCGCGAACGAGGCCTCGACGCACACGGACTTCATGATCGGCGGGCCCGAGGTCGACGTCGACGGGATCGACGCCGACGGCGCGGCGACGCCGATCCTGCGCGCCGACGAGTGGGTGCTCGCCTGACGCCGCCGGAAGATCTCCTGCGTCGCTACGCGGAGCTGACGGTGCGCGTCGGCGCGAACGTCCAGCCGGGCCAGGATGTGGTCATCGGCGGCTTTCTCGAGCATGCGCCTTTCGTGCGCGCGCTCACAGCGGCGGCATACGAAGCGAGCGCGCGCTACGTCGACGTCAGCTACGTGGACGAGTACGTGACGACGGAGGGCGCATCGGCCGCGCGCGCCCGAAGGCGCTCATCGAGCGCTTCATGCAGGTGAACGACCAGAACCTGGTCAACTGGACCGGCGTCGCGTATCCGAATCCCGGCTGGGCGACGAAGATCTTCGGCGAGCCGGACGTGGACAGGCTGAGGGAGCTCGTCGCGCGCGGGGTGCCCCTCGACGAAGACGATCCCATCCAGGCGTGGTGCGAGCACACAGCGAAGCTGAAGAGCCGAGCGGCGCTCCTGAACGAGCGACGATTCGACGCGATCCGGTTCCGCGGGCCCGGGACGGAGCTGACCGTCGGCCTGCTCGAGAAGTCCAAGTGGGTCGGCGGCGGCACGACCACCGTCGACGGGATCGACTACGTGCCGAACATCCCGACGGAGGAGGTCTTCACGACTCCCGGACCCGGCGCGCACCGAAGGCCGCGTCCGCGCGACGCGGCCGCTCGCGATCGTCGGCGGCATGGTCGTGGAAGAGCTCGAGCTCGAGTTCGCGTCGGGCCGCGTCACAGCCGTCCAGGCGTCGAAGGGAAAAGAGGTCGTCGAGTCCCAGTTCGGGAGCGACGAGAACGCGAACCGGCTCGGCGAGGTCGCGCTCGTCGACGGCGGGTCACGCGTCGGCCAGCTCGGCGTCACGTTCTACGACACGCTGTTCGACGAGAATGCGACGTGCCACATCGCGTGGGGTACCGCGTACGGCAAGACGACCGAGGACGGCAAGGGCGGCAACGAGTCGACCGTCCACACCGACTTCATGATCGGAGGCCCGGACGTCGAGGTCGACGCGCTCGACGCCGACGGGACGGCGACGCCGATCCTCCGGAACGACGAATGGGTGCTCCGTTGACAGCACACCACCAGCCCGGCGCGGTGATCTTCCACACGGGCGGCACGAGCTTGACGACGGGGACGCTCGTCCAGCGGTTCAAGCCGGCGCACCTGCGGGCGCCCGAAGGCGAGGTCTTCGCGACCGAAACGCCAGAGGCGCCGGCAATCGCACCGACGTCCTGGTAACGCACGGTGTGGGGCCGTCGGTGACGGCGGCCCCACCCGTTACGCTCGGTACATGATCGTCGCGCACCTCGATCTCGACGCGTTCTTCGCCGCCGTCGAAGAGCTCGAAGACCCGACGCTGCGGACGAAGCCGCTGATCGTCGGCGGCGATCCGCATGGCCGCGGCGTCGTCGCGACGGCGAACTACGAGGCGCGGAAGTTCGGCATCCATTCGGCGATGAGCTGCGCGGAGGCGTTGCGCCGTTGCCCGCACGCTGTGTTCGTCCGCCCGCGCCACTCGGTGTACCGCGACTACTCGCGCTCGGTCTGGGACACGGTGCGCGGGATCGTTCCGACCGTCGAGCGCACCGGGTTGGACGAGGGCTACCTCGACGTCGGCAAGGTCGCCTCGGACTTCCTCCAGGCGCGGACGATCGCCGAGGCCGTGCAGACGGCGGTGCGTGCCGGGACGAGACTGACGTGCTCGCTCGGCGTCTCGACGTCGAAGGTCGTCTCGAAGATCGCGAGCGACCTACGCAAGCCGGGCGGCATCGTCGTCGTCCCACCGAAGACCGAGGCCGCGTTCCTCGCCGAGTTCGACGTGCGCAAGCTTCCCGGCGTCGGGCCGAAGGCCGAAGCGCGGCTCCGTGCGGCCGGCGTCCAGACGATCGGGGCGATCGCCGCGCTGTCGGACACGGAGCTGAAGCGGTTGCTTCCGGGATCGGTCGGACGCGTGCTGCGCGACCGTGCGTGCGGGATCGACCACCGCGAGCTGGAGCTGTCGACCGAGCGCATCTCGATCAGCGTCGAGAACACGTTCGAGCGCGACGTCACCGATCGCGCGAAGCTGTACGACGAGCTTCGGTGGATGGCGGCGCGCGTCGCGGGTCACCTCCGCGAGTCGCGGCGGACTGCGCGAACCGTCACGACGAAGCTGCGCTACACGGACTTCTCCATTCGCAGCCGCTCGACGTCGCTGCGCATCGGGATCGACGACGAAGGAGAGATCGCGGAGCTCGCGTGCGGGCTGCTCGACCGTGCCCTGAGTGACCGGCCGGGCGCGCTGCGGCTCGTCGGCGTCGGCGTCTCGGGACTGTCCGATCACCGGCAGCTCGCGTTTCCCGCACTTTCCGAGAACGCGTCCGGGCATCCCTCGAACGGGGGATCGCCGGCGGCGGCGACGGGAGTAGACTCGCGCGCCGGAAGGGCAACGCGGAAGCTGCGGTCCTAGCCCCAGCGACGCACGTCGACGAAGGGGTTTTCTTGGCGGGTATCAACTCTGGCGGTGACACGCGGCCCGACCCGGAGCAGCGGCCGATCGAGCGGCCGCCCGGCCAGTTCGTCTCGGACGAGCTGCAGTCCGACACGCTGAGGTTCCTCGAGGAGATCAAGGACGTCGTCCGCCGGCGCTGGGAGGCCGGGCTGTCCCCGCGCGAGCGCTAGTTGGACAGCCGGACCCCGACGAGCACGCGCACGGCCTTCACGCCGTCGCGCCACGTGATCTTCTTGCCCTCGGCATACGTCCGGCCGTAGTAGGAGATCGGCAGCTCGTAGATCCGCAGGTTCCGCTTGCAGACCTTCGCCGTGATCTCCGGCTCGATCGCGAAGTCGTCCTGGCGCAGGTCGAGTGAGCGCAGCACCTCGGTACGGAACGCCTTGTAGCCCGTCTCCATGTCCGAGATCGTCGTGTTGAAGAGGACGTTCGTCAGCAGCGAGAGGAACCGGTTGCCGACCAGGTGCCAGAAGAGGTATGCGCGCTGCGGTCGGCCGCCGCGCAGGCGCGACCCGAAGACGACGTCTGCCGCGCCGCGCTCGATCGGCTCGATCAGCTGCGGAACGTCAATCGGGTCGTACTCGAGATCGGTGTCCTGGATCACGCAGATGTCGCCGTCGGCGTGCGGGATCGCGGTGCGTACGGCCGCACCTTTCCCCCGGTGCGGCTGCCGCACGAGGAGCGCGTCGCCGTCCCAGCCTTCGACGAGCTCGGCCGTCCCGTCCGTCGAGCCGTCGTCGACGACGACGATCTGCTTGTCGAGGTCGAGGCGCGCGACCGCGTCGAGGACCTCGACGATCGTGGCCGCTTCGTTGTAGGCGGGCATGAGGAACGAGACACGCACGGCGCGGGGAGCCTATTGTGCCGTCGTGCCCGGGTTCGAGCTCACGATGGAGATCGCGCGGCTGCCCGAGGACGTCTTCGCGTACCTGACGGACGTCTCGAACCTCCCGGCGTGGCAGTCGAGCGCGCGTGCGGCCGAGGCGGACGGGAGGGTCCGGAAGGGCGCTCGGATCCAAGAGCGCCGGAGCTTCATGGGCCGCGACGTGAAGACCGAGGTGGAGGTGACGGCCTACGAGTTTCCGGAGCGGTTCGATCTCCGCTCGCGGAGCGGCCCGGTCTCGTACGAGATCCGCCACGAGCTGAAGCGGGCGGGCGCGGCGACCCGGTTGCACGTCCGGGCGGACGTCAAGGTCGGCCCGATGATGCGCATTCCCGCGCAGGGGCCGCTGAAGATGGCCGAGCGCGAGTTCCGCAGCGACTTCGAGCGGCTGAAGACCATTCTCGAGACGCCGTAGCGCGGTTCAACCTGCATCGCCGCCGCGGCTGCTGGCATCCTGCCCGCGTGCCCGCGGGGGGACGAGAGCGATACTGCGTGCGGTGCATCGAGAAGCTCGACTTTCCGTTCAGGGGAGACGAGACCGTCCTCGACAGCGGTTGCGGCGACGGGTTCGTCGCGCGGCTCCTGCGTCAGCGCGTGCGGAGAGTCGTCGCCGTCGACGTGCAGCGCTTCGAGGCGTGGCAGCAGACGCCGGGGCTGACGTTCTCGGTCGCGGACGCTCGTGCGCTGCCGTTCGACGACGAGACCTTCGACATCGTGCACTCGAAGGACTCCCTTCACCACATGGAGTCGCCGGAGCGCGCGATCGCCGAGTACGCGCGTGTCCTCAAGCCCGGCGGCACGGCGCTGATCCTCGAGGCGAACCGCTACAACCCGATCTTGTATCCGCACATGACGGTGGCGAACGGGCACGAGCACTTCACGCGACGGATGTTCCGGAAGCTCGTGTTGCGCTTCTTCCCGACTGCGCGCTTCGGCGCGTGTGAGGCGCACTACGTGCCGGTGCTCGAGCGCGTGCCGCGCGTGCAGCACGCGGTCGAGGAGCTCCTCGAGCACGTTCCGCCGGTCCGTCCCCTGCTCTCGTACAACTTCGCCGTCGCGAAGCAGGCGGCGGCCGAGGCCGTCGAGCGGGAGCGCCGCGGCTACAAGGCGTTGACGGTCGCGGCCGCGCTGTACGTGCTCATGCCGTTCGACGTGATCCCGGACTTCATTCCGTACGTCGGACACTTCGACGACGCGGTCGTCGTCTCGCTCGTGCTCGTCGCGGCGA
>VAYM01000113.1 GCA_005884945.1 Actinomycetota bacterium
CTACCCGGTTTCGGGAAGATGAAGGTCACCGCGCTCGGCGCAGTGCTCGCAAAGCGCTTCGAAGTCGAAGCGGCACAAGAGCTCGTGCCGAACCACCCGACGCTCGGCGACGTCGACTCTGCGGAGGCGCTCGCCGACTACCAGGCGAAGAAGCGCGCGCACAAAGCCGAGACGCGCGCGAATAAGCCGTCCTGAGCGACGCGTCGCGGATCAGCCGACCGTTTGACGGCGGCCGGTCGCCGCTGCCGTCTCAATCGCGTTCAGCATGCGATGGCG
>VAYM01000114.1 GCA_005884945.1 Actinomycetota bacterium
CGGGCGAAACGCGCGTCCGCTTGCGCGACGCTGCTGCACGGGGTCTCGGAGCTGTTCCTCGCGCAGCTCGACGATCACGAGCTCGCCGTCCTCGAAAAGGCTCTCGACAAGGTCACCGTCGACTGCACGTTCGGCTGATCGGCCGACCCCGACGTAACCTACGGCCCTTGACCTCCACTCCCGTTTACGTCCGACTTGTCTACCGGCAGTCGCGGAAGCGTGCGCACAAAGCCGAGCTGCGCGCGAAGCAGTCTTCCTGATTGAAAGTCACCGCGGACGCCGCCCGGCGCTTCCTCGTCGCGCGCCACCTGCTCGCGCCGGCACGGTCGCTCGACGGAGGAACCGACGCAGTTCTCGAAGTCTTCCGCCGCCTCGGATCGATCCAGTTCGATCCACTTGCCGTGGCAGGACGAAACCACGACCTCGTGCTCCATGCGCGCGTCGCCGACTACCATCCCGGCTGGTGCGAAGACCTCTACGAACGCCGCGAGATCTTCGAGGCGTACAACAAGGGGCTTTCGCTCGTACCGACGAGCGAGTTCGCGTGGTTCCGCGGGAACCTGAGCCGTAACGCGCCGCGGACCCTCGCCGAGAACGCCGATGTCGCGGAGCGCGTGCTCGAGCGGATCCGTGCGGACGGCCCCTTGTCCACCGTCGACTTCGAGCGCGAGCGCGGGCCGACGACTGACTGGTTCGGAATGCCGACGAACGCCGTGCGCGCCGTGCTCGAGGCGTATGCGGTCACCGGTGTGCTCGGGCTCGCGCGGCGGGAGGGGAACCGCAGGTACTACGACCTGATCGAACGGCTACTACCTCGCGACGTGCTTGCCCGCAAGATTCCTCTCGAAGAACAACTCCGCTACAAGCTCCTGTCGCGGTACCGCGCGCACGGTCTGCTCGGTGTCAGCGGCGCCGCCGACGTGTTCGGCGGGCTCGGGCCGGCGAAGCCGGACGAGCGGTGGCCGGGGTATCCAGGACGGCACGCTTTGCGAGAGGAGCTCGTCGAGCGCGGCGACCTCGTTTCCGTTGCGGTGGAAGGTGTGAGCGGGAAACGGTTCGTCCTCACGGAGGACCTCGAATTACTGGAGGCCCCGCCGGACCCGCCGCCTTCCGTCGCCTTCGTCCCCCCGTTCGATCCGATCGTCTGGGATCGCAAGCTCCTCGCGAGCCTCTTCCATTTCGAGTACGTCTGGGAGCTCTTCTTGCCGCCGGCCAAGCGCCGGTGGGGCTGGTACGTGCTGCCGATCGGCTTCCGCGACCGCTTCGTCGGCCGGATCGAGCCGAAGATCGACCGGGCCGAGGCGCGAGTACGGGTGCTCGATCTCTGGTGGGAGAATGGATTCGCTCCACGGCGGGTTGACGGGTTCGTCGATGCGATGCGGGAGGCGCTGCGCTCGTACCTGCGCTTCGCGAGCGTCGACAGGCTCGAGTGGGCGCCGCACCTCGGCGCGGAGAAGCGGCTATTTCCGAGTCCGCCGTAACCGAGTCGCTCACTCCCCTGCGGCGCAACCGGGACTTTCTCCTGTTCCAGACGGGCCAGCTGCTCTCGGCCGTCGGGACGAGCACGGCGACGATCGCCTACCCCCTGCTCACGCTCGCCGTGACGCACTCGCCGGCGAACGCAGGCGTAGTGTCGTTCGCGCAGTTTCTGCCGATCGTGCTGTTCAGCCTCGTCTCCGGCGTCGTCGGCGACCGCGTCGATCGAAAGCGGATGATGATCGCGTCCGACATCGTCCGCGCCGTCGCTGTCACCGGCCTTGTCGTCGCGATCCTCTTCCACGAGCTCGCGTTCTGGCAGATCGTCACCGTCAGCTTCGTCGAGGGAACGGGAGGTGTCTTCTTCGGTGCCGGCCGCTCGGGCGTCTTCAAGTCGGTCGTCCCGAAGGCGCAGCTCGCCGCGGCAGCGAGCACGGAGGAAGGACGGCTGTCCGTCGTCCGCCTGGCCGGACCGCCTGCCGGCGGCGCGCTGTTCGGTGTCGGCCGCGCCGTGCCGTTCCTCGCCGACGCGGTGTCCTACACGTTTTCGACGCTCTCGCTGTTGGCGATGCGGACGCCGTTCCAGGAGCGACGCGAGCGCGCGGACACGCACGTCGTCGCCGAGGCCCTCGAGGGTCTCCGCTTCGTCTGGCACAACCCATTCCTCCGCCTGACGACGCTGATGCTCACGCTCGGGGGCTTCTCGGCCGCCGGCGTACAGCTCGCGGTCGTGGTGCTCGCGAGGCAGCACGGCCTCGCAAGCGCGGGCGTCGGAGGCCTCGTCGCGCTCGTCGGCGCGACCACGCTCCTTGGCGCAACCGCGTCGCCGCTCGTTCGCCGCGTGTTGTCGCCGCGCGCGATCCTCCTGTCGGAGTTCTGGTCGAGCCTGGTGCTCGTGTCGTTCCTCGTCTGGCCGAGCGTCTACGTCCTTGCTGCGGCGTTCGCTTTCCAGGCATTCTTCTTCGCCAACACCGACGCGGCCGTGAGGGCGCACTGGTACGCGATCACGCCCGATCGGCTGATCGCCCGGGTCCCGAGCGCGATGGGAAACGTGATGGTTCTCGCCATGCCGCTGGGTCCCCTCGCGGCCGGATTCCTGATCCAGTCGGTCTCGCCGCGCGCCGCGATCGCGCTCTTCCTGGGCGTCCTGCTCGTTGCGGCGGCGGCGGGGACGTTGAGCAGGTCGACCCGCGACGTCCCCGCGCCGGATGACTCCTATGTGGCGAAACAGCAAGCGTGAAAATCGATCAGCAGTGAAAACCCCCGCCGTCGAGCCCGGGCCCGGTGATCTGCGGCCGGTTCGCTCCACCGCCCGGCGGATAGACGGTGTCCCACCACTCGGTGAAGAACTGCCCCCTGGATCTGCTGCAACGCGGCATTGAAGTTCGCCGGTCCGAGGATGAGCCGCAGCGCGATGTAGCCGATGCCGGGCCGCAGGTAGGTCTTCGAGCCCGAGAAGAGCGTGTATGGACGCGGATCGGAAGGAGCGCCCGTCCACAAGAGGTCGGAGCCCGCGTACACACTGTTGAACGTGTTGACCAGACTCTGCTCGAACGCCGCGGCGGACCCTCCCGCTGTCGCCTGCGCGTTCGCTGCGATGAAGAAGAACTCGCCGAGCGTCGCGAGGCCTTCCTTGAAGAAGGTGAGGTTGTAGTTCGCTTCCGAGACGTTGTCGCCCCACCACTGGTGCATGTTCTCGTGGTGCAGCGTCTGCAGGTCGATCTTGCCGTTCGCGAACGTGATCTTCGTCTGCATCTCCTCTTCGAAGCTGGCCGCGGGGACCCCGATGACGACGCCGTCCGTCGTGAAGGGGTACGTCCCGTTGAAGCCTGTCTGGAAGTTCAGGATGTCTTCCTGCATGTCCATGATCGCCTTGTTCGCTGCGGTCTTGGGCTTCGGAATCGCGAGATCCTGCGCCTCGTAGTACTGGATCCCGCTCGAGGCGATGCGCTCGCTCAGGCCGTACGAGCCGATGCTGTTCTCGACGAGATAGGACGCGATCCCCTCCGGCGAGTGCCAGTGCCACGTCGTCGATCCGCCGGGGAAGTTCGCATCGGGAAGGTTCGCGAGCTGCGAGACGAGCTCTCCGTTCGCGATCGCCGTCTTGCCGGGCGGAACCGTGTCGTAGAAGTCATACGTCGGCTTCGCGCTCGGATGGTCGTTGAGCGGCATCCAATCTTCGGTCGCCACCGGCTCGGTGGTCACGAAGCCGCCGGCGTCGTTCTGCTGGTCGATCCTGAACCAGCCCTCCGTCGTACCGTCGCCGTCGTTGTGGACACCGAGCCGACCCGTGTACTCGACCTCGACGGCGAAGCTCGCGCCACTCGAAATCGGGCGCGAGGGCGTGATGACGAGCTTGTTCGCCGGACACTGCGACCCGTCCAGGTCGAACTGCTTGTTCGGGTCCGTCGACAGGAGCTCGGGCGAGCACGCGGGCGGAAGCGGATTGTTGTCGGGCCCTCCGACCGGGTTGAGCTGGCCGGCCTCGTGGGCACGGGGGTCCGGATCGTTCTGGCCGTTCGGATCGCCGGGATAGGTCGGTTGCACGAACGTGAAGGTCGCAGGCTGCCCGTTGACGAGCACCGATCCGATCGTGAGATCGGGGCCGTCCTTGGTGTTCGGCGACGTCCGCTCGAAGTCGAGGCTGAAGTCGGTCAGACATTGCGTCGCCCGGTCGCTCAGAACGACGTGCGTTCGGGGCAGGAGCAGGTTCGACGCCGTGTCGTAGTTCAGGAACACGTCGGTATGGAGACTCGTGTAGCCGCCGTTGCCGGTCTCCGGATAGACGTGCGCCCCGTACGGCGACAGCGAGTGCGCGCCGGACGAGCACGCAGCCGCCGGCGCCGCGGCGGACACGCGAGTCGCGCGAACGCCCGACCTCGAGCCGATCTCGAGATGCCGCTCGGCGGTCACGCATCCGAGGTGGCCGCGTCCCCCTGCACGCCGCACGCAGGCGACGAGAGCGTACGAGCCTTGGTCGAGCCCGCGCGGCAGCCGGATGCGCACTCCGACGTCGGTCGACGCGTGGGCCGCGAGACCGATCACGGTTCGCCCGATCGCGAGCGGTGGAGTGCCGACGCGGAGGAGGTGAACGACGACGGGACCTCTCGCGGCGGCGCTCCCGTCGTTCACGACGATGCCATGGAGCAGGTAGGAATGACCCGCCCGCGTGCTGCGCGGGGCCGAGTCGAGGCTCGACATGAACAAGTGCGCGCCGACGAGCCTCGGCAGCGGCATGAGCAACGACGACAGCGGTGCGAGGGATCGAGCGGGCAACGGCCTGGCGTCCGCAGCGAGCGGCGCAAACAGGGCCGGCACCAACACCATCCCCGCGAGACACGACAGACTTCGCAAAGTCTTCACAGCACTCTCCCCTTGGTCGCGGTGCAGCGTTTATCCGCGGTCGAAGCCCTGGATGTCAAGGAAGGTCGTCGCCGTCAGGACAGCGCGCGCTCGAGAGCGGCTCGGTCGAACGGCCCGCCGTGCGCAGCGAGCACGAGCTCGACCGGGAGCTCGAGCAGCGGATGAAGACGCTCCGCGATCTGCTCTTGCGTCACGCCCGGGGGTAGCCATCCCGGGACGATCTCGAGGCCGCGACCGAAGTCGGCGAGCGAGTCGCCTGCGACCACCGCACGATGGTCCTCGAGCCAGAGCACGACGTCGTTGTCCACGCGTCCGGAAAACACTCGGGCCCCGAGGGGCCGGTCGGCCGGTGTGTAGAAGTGCGCTTCATACCTGTCGCCGGCGCGAAGCCAGGCGAGGTCGGGGCTTCCCTCGCCCGCCTGTTCGCGCGTGAGGCCGAACTTCTGCATCAGGTCCTCCGCCGTGTCGGGCGCCGGCGCGTACACCGGTGCCTCGAGCCGCTCCAGCAGGCTCTGCGTGTCCCGTTCGTGCCACGGGGCCGTCAGCACGATCACCGGCCTGCGATCCGCCGCGCGTCCCTCGATCTCGCTCGGCACGGCGAGCGGGTCGAAGAGCAGCAGACGCTCGCCGTCGTCGATCGCGTAGGACGAGACCGTCTGCGGCCACGGCTCGCCCTCCGTCCACTCAGGATGGGGTGCATCCCAGTGCCACAGACCCGGCCGCAGCTCGCGCACGGATGCGATGCTACTAGGCGGGCGAAATGGAATACGTGAACCTCGGCCATACGGGCCTGCGCGTCTCGCGTCTGTGCCTCGGAATGATGAGCTTCGGCAAGCACGAGAGCCGCGAGTGGGCGCTCGACGAGGCGGACGCCGAGCCGATCGTGAAACGGGCGGTCGACGGCGGGATCTGCTTCTTCGACACCGCCGACGTCTACAACGGCGGGCAGAGCGAGATCGTCACCGGCCGGCTGCTGCGCAAGCTCTTCGGCATGCGCGAGGAGTACGTCCTCGCGACGAAGGTGCACGGGCGGACGATGCCGGGTGAGAACGGACGCGGCCTCTCGCGGAAGCACATCCTCGCCTCGATCGACGCATCGCTAGAACGGCTCGGAGTCGACTACGTCGACCTGTACCAGATCCACCGTTGGGACAAGACGACGCCGATCGAGGAGACGATGGCTGCGCTCCACGACGTCGTCAAGTCCGGAAAAGCGCGCTACATCGGCGCCAGCAGCATGTACGCGTGGCAGTTCGCAAAGGCGCAGCGCGTCGCACCGACGCGATTCGTCTCGATGCAGAACCACTACAACCTGATCTACCGCGAGGAAGAGCGGGAGATGATCCCGCAGTGCATCGACCAGGGCGTCGGGGTTCTTCCCTGGAGCCCGCTCGCTCGTGGACTGCTTGCCGGAAAGCGGCGCGGCGAACAGCCCACGACGCGCGCAAACACGGATCCCTTCCGCGACTCGCTCTACAAGCCGGAGCTCGACGTTCCCGTCATCGACGCCCTCGCGGAAGTTGCCGGCGAGCGCAGCGTGCCGCAGGCGCAGGTCGCGTTGTCGTGGCTCCTGCACAAGCCGGGAGTGACGGCGCCGATCGTCGGAGCGACGAAGCTCGCGCACGTCGAGGACGCGCTCGCAGCCGAAGAGCTCGAGCTCAACGGGGACGAGATCGGCCGGCTCGAGGAGCGCTACGTCCCGCATCCCGTCTCGGGAATCGAGTTCTAGACGGCCAGTGCCTCGAACGCCGACGCAACGCGCCGGTCGCGGATGCGACTTCAGCAAGTTGCGAACTTCTCGTCGGCGCTAGTGGATGTGCAGGTTGATGCCGACCAGGATCAGCGGCCACAGCACCGTCGCGAGCAGAGCCGAGACGATCTGCTTGATGTTGTGCAGGTTCGACCAGTAGTGATGCGTCGCCGCAATGATCCCCCCGGCGACGAGGTACACGACCACCAGAAGGCCGAAGCCCGGGCGCGACCTCGTTGCAGTAGGTGCGTAACTCACAGTTCGATACCTCCTCGGTAGCTCCGCTCCTACCCACTCGGGCGAGCCGGAAACAGGCCGGGTCAGACCCTGTGGTAGCGCGCCTGGAGCAGGCCGAACACGCCGTATGCGAGCAATCCCGCCGCGACGGCGGTGAGCAGCCACTTGCCGTAGTCGGCGCGGGCGACGCGCGCCATCGCTCCGCCGAGGCTCACGACCTTGCCGGCGTCGAAGTCGATCGCCGCCTTGAGGAGGAACCACGAGATGACGCCGAGTACGAGGCCGAGAGCGACGAACCCGATGGTTCCCACGAGCTTCAGGAGCTCTTCCGTGCGCACGTCGACCTCGCCGAGCCGGAGGGACTCCGTGAACCGCCCGCTGAGTCCCCAGTAGACGTTCACGACCGCGACGATCGCGACGGCCGCCCCGATCGCGCCGACGATCTCCGGCCCGCCCGGCCAGCCGAGGATGCCGGCGGCAGCGCGCTTCGGACTTCCCTGCGCACGCGAGCCCACCAGCACGTGCACCGCCGAAGCCGTCAGCAACGCGTAGAGAACCGCCTGCCCGAGCTGGATCGCACGACGACCCAGGCCGCCGGGGCTGCTGCCCATCCCACCGCGGTCGAAGATCGCCTGCGCAAACCGCCAGATCGAGTAGCCGCCGAAGCCAATCGCGAGCAACACGAGCAGGACGCGCGTCCAGCCTCCCGCAGCCAGGACGACGAACGCGCCGCGCGGATCCGTCAGCGCCCCGCTCTTGCCGAACGCGAGCTCGAGCGCGAGGACGGCGATGATGACGAAGCACGTCCCCTGCGCCGTGAACCCGATGCGGCCGAGCCGGCCGACCCACGGGCTCCGGGCAGCGCGCTCTGCGGACGACAAGGCGACCACAACAGCCTGGGATTGCCCGCTGCGCAGAGCCTCAACCATCGCCCGACGCTTGACGCGCGTCCGAGCCACGCTCAGTGTTCGCAACCGAGGTGATCCAGCAAGCCGAGCTCGAGGCCGCACACTGCTGGGAGGCGGACGACGAAGCGCCGAGGCGACCGGCGATGACAGAGTTTCGTCGACGCCTGCGGTTCCACCAGGCGAAGTGGCGCGAGGCCCACGGGCACCCGATCGGCTCGCAGCCGATCGCGCCTCGCAACGACGGGAAGCCGGTGCGCCCGGTCGGCAGTCGACTCCCCCTCGACTACGCACGCGACACCGGGGCGAACTTCGTAACCGTGGCCGCGCTCGACGCCGCGAAAACCCGTACCTCACAGGTCGAGCGTCACCAGAGCTTCGACCATCAGCGGCTCTGGGCCGACCTCCTGTGGTCGCCGACGCTCGCCTTCAACATGTTCGGCGATCTCGCGGCAGACCTCGCGCTCGCCGACCGCGCCGTCCACGCGTGGTGGCCGGATACGCCGGGCACTGTCGTCGAAGTCCGCCTCGCACACTCACCCGGCCGTCTCGATCCGGCGTACATCAACAGCCTGCGCGCCTTCGATGCGGCCTTCGTGCTGGCCCTCGAGGACGGGACGCACGGAATCGTCGGTGTGGACACGAAGTACCACGAGTGGGCGAAGCCGGAGATCCCCAAGCCGAGTAACCTCACGCGGTACCTCGAGGTCGCCGAGACGGCCGGCATCTTCGCACGGGGCGCGTTGGATTCCGTCAAAGGAAGGTCGACGCTCGCGGTCATGTGGCTCGAGCATCTGCTGCTGCTCTCGATGCTGCAGCATGCGAGCGGCGCGTGGAGCCGGGGCCGCTACGTCGTCGTTCACCCCGCCGGCAACGAGGACGTCGCCGGTGCCTGCGGGCGCTACCGAGATCTCCTTGCCGAGCAATCCACGTTCTCGTCTGTGACGATCGAAGAGCTCCTCGACACGAGCGTGCTGCCGAGCGAGACGACGTCCGTTCTGCGCGAGCGGTACGTACCGGGCTGACCGACGGACTCGAACCGAATCTTTACGCGACCTGAACACGTCTCCGCATAGCCTCGGAAACGGAACGCGTAGCGCGTCCTGCGAAACGGGGGTGACATGAGGATTCGAATCGCTGCGATCGTGTGGCTGCTGTCGTTGGCCTTGCTGGCGCCCGGAAGCGCATCCGCTTCGCCGAGCATCCAGTACGGCGTGCAGGACGACGCCTGGCTGCTGTACGGGCCGGAGCCGCCGGCGCAACGCATCCAGATCCTCCAGCGTCTCGGCGTCGACGTCGTCCGACTGACGCTGCGCTGGGATGCGGTGGCGCAGAGCCGACCCGCCGACCCGCGCGATCCCGCCGATCCCGCGTACCGCTGGGAGCTCTACGACTCGATCCTGCAGCGTCTGCACGCAGCGCACATCAACGTGTTGATCACGCTGTGGGGAACGCCGGAGTGGGCGAACGGCGGACGGAGACCGAACTACCTGCCGAATGACGCGACCGCGCTCGCTTCCTTCGCCTACGCCGCAGCCACGAAGTACCCGTGGATCACCCGCTGGACGATCTGGAACGAGCCGAACGTCCGGCTCTTCCTGATCCCGAACTCGCCGAAGCTCTATGTGACGCGCCTCCTGAACCCCGCGTACCGCGCGTTGAAGTCGGCGAACCCCCGCAACCTCGTCGCGGGCGGCGTCACGTCGCCCAGGAAGACTCCCAGCGGCGTCTCGCCGATTGCTTGGATCCGCGGCATGCGGGCCGCACATGCGCTCCTCGACGCGTATGCGCAGAACCCGTATCCGGTGCGACCCGGAGAGACACCGACGAGCGGTGGCTGCTGGCGTTGCACAGAGATCACGATGGCGACCCTCCCCAAGCTCATCGCGGAGGTGAAGCGCGACTTCGGCACCCGCACGCGAATCTGGCTCACCGAGTACGGCTACAACTCGAAGCCGCCGAGCAAGTGGCTCGGCGTGTCGAACTCGCTGCAAGCCCTATACGTCAGCGAGGCCGCGCTCCGCGCCTATCTCGCCCCGCGCGTGGACCTGCTCATCCATTTCCTCGTCCGCGACGAGCCGAACGCGCAGCGGTGGACGAGCGGGTTCCTCTCGAGTCGCGGCAAGGTCAAGCCGTCCTTCGCCGCGTACGCGCTTCCCTTTGCCCAGGTCTCACGCCACGGCAAGCGCACGGTCGTGTGGGGTCAGGTTCGATCTCGGTTCGGACGGCAGCCGTACCGGCTGCAGCAGTCGGCCGGTCGACGCTGGCGGTGGGTCGGCAGTACGCAGCTAACGACCGCCGGCGGCTTCCTGCGCCGCGTCGTCACTGCCGGTGCGGGCGCGCGGCTCCGCGTCTGGTCGCCGCGCGACCGGCGGTTCAGCATGACCCTCACCGTTCGCTAGCCGCGTACTCTACGGCTCTTGATCGAGCTTCACACGCTCACCGACGGCGGGCAGTCGGCGCTCGACGTCGCACAGAGGCTGGCCGAGTTCATCGCGCCGGCCGCGCAGACGCTCGAGCTCGCGCTCTACGACGTTCGCCTTCACGACGACACCGCGGAGGCCGTGCGCAGCGCACTCGTCGGAGCGCACGAGCGCGGCGTCGACGTCAGGCTCGTCTACAACCTCGACCGGCCCGACCGCGTTCCTGTCCCGCCGCCGCCGAAGACGGAGCCCGAGCTCGTCGAGTCGCTCCCGTTCGCGACCGTCTCGATCAAGGGCTGGCCGGATCTCATGCACCACAAGTTCGTGATCCGCGACGGCGCCGCGGTCTGGACCGGGTCGACGAACTGGACCGACGACTCGTGGACGCGCGAGGAGAACGTGATCGCGGTCGTCGAGTCGACGGACGTCGCCGCGCGGTTCCACCAGGATTTCGACCAGCTGTGGACGACGCGCGACGTGCAGCGCAGCGGCAAGGTCGACTCGACACCTATTACCGTCGACGGGAAGGCGGTGCGCACATGGTTCTCGCCGAAGCGGGGCGAGCAGCTCGCCCACGCGATCGCGCACGCACTCGGCGCTGCTGAGCGCCGCGTTCGGATCGCCTCGCCCGTGATCACCTCCGGGCCGATTCTCGGCACGCTCGCCGAGGTCGCTGCGGACAAGAAGGTCGACCTCGCAGGCGTCGTCGACGCGACGCAGATCTTCGAGGTGCGCAGTCAATGGGAGGCGAACGGCAACGTCTCGTGGAAGCTCCCGTCGCTCGCGTTCGTCCTCGAAAACGGGAACTTCACCGGGAAGCGGTCGACGCCGTATGCACCCGGCGCGGTACACGACTACATGCACGCGAAGGTGACCGTCTGCGACGACACGGTGTTCGTCGGCAGCTTCAACCTGTCGCACTCCGGCGAGCAGAACGCCGAGAACGTCCTACAGTTCGAGGACGCCGCGCTGGCCGAGCAGATGGTCGCGTACGTCGACGCGGTTCGCGCGAGGTACGAGCCCGTGCAGCTGTGAGCCTCGAGGCGCGCGTCCGGCCGGCGGCAGGCGAGCCGGAAGGCGCGCTCGTGTTGTTGCACGGCCGCGGCGCGGACGAGCTCGACCTCTTCCCGCTCCTGGACTTCTTCGACCCGGAGCGGCGGCTCGTCGGGGCAACGCCGCGCGCGCCGCTCGCTCTGCCGCCCGGAGGCTGGCACTGGTACGCGTTCATGGAGGTCGGCCATCCCGACCCTGCAACGTTCCACGCCGTGTATCCGCGCGCGGCCGAGTGGCTCGACGAGTTCCTCGCCGGAAACGGCGTCCCGCACGAGCGGCTCGTGCTCGGCGGCTTCTCGCAAGGCGGCGTGATGACGTACGCGCTCGGGCTCGGCGCCGGGCGACCGCGTCCGGCCGCGCTCTTCGCGTTGAGCAGCTTCGTCCCCACGGTCGAGGGATTCCGGCTCGACCTGACGCCGCCGCTCCCGCCCGTTGCGATCGGGCACGGAACGCTCGATCCGGTCATCTCCGTCGAGTTCGGCCGCGCGGCGAAGAAGCTGCTCGAAGAAGCCGGCGCGGACCTGCTGTATCGCGAGTATCCGTTGCCGCACGCGATCGATCCGGAGTTCGCGCGCGAGCTCGCGGCGTGGATCGACAGGGCTTTGCCCGTGTGACCGTCTAATCCCGCGCCTGGGTCCGCGTTCCGGCGTAGCGTTCCCGCGGATTTGGCAATGGCGTCAACACGTGCTGGAGCTGGTCGCGGAGATGCTCGAAGTTCGGCGGCAGCGTCAGGTGCTCGCCGAGGTGCTCGAGCGGCTCGTCGGTCGCGAAGCCGGGCCCGAGCGTCGCGATCTCGAAGAGGACGCCGCTCGGCTCGCGGAAGTAGATCGACTTGAACCAGAAGCGGTCGATGATCGGCGTCGGATGCGCGCCCGACTCGGCGACGCGCTTCCGCCACCCCGCGTGATCCTCGAGCGTCGAAGACCAGGCGACGTGATGCACGGTCCCCGCGCCCTGCAGGCCGCGCTCGGCGGGCGACGCGTCGTAGGCGTAGAAGGAGCCGCGGTTGGCGCCGCGACATTCCCATTCGTTGTCGCCGCGCGGTTCGAAGCCGAGCGTCTCCTCGAGCAAGCCGCTGCTCCGCTCCGGATCGTCGGAGTACGCGCGCACCGAGTCGAATCCCTGCAGCGCGAGCTCGTACGGGATCTCCGGATGCTCCGCGACGAGCGGCGCATCGTCGTTCGCGACGACGGCGAGCTCGAGGCCCAACCCCTCCGGATCCGCGAAGCGTATGCCCGAGCCGTCACGCTCCGTGCCGACACCTTCCCCCGCGAGCCGTTCCTCCCAGAACGAGAGCGCCTCGTCGGACTGCACGCGCCACGTGATCAGGTGAATCATCCCCGCGCCTGCACGACCGGGCGCTGCTCCCGGGTACTCGAAGAACGTGATGTCGGAGCCGGGATCGCCGCGCTCGTCGGCGTAGAACAGGTGGTAGACCGTCGGGTCGTCCTGGTTGACGCTCTTCTTCACGAGCCGCAATCCGAGGATGCGCGTGTAGAAGTCGAGGTTGCGCGGCGCGTCGCCGGTGATGCACGTGACGTGATGGATACCGTCGAGCTTCACGAGACTCCTGCGAGCAAGAACGCCCGTTGCTCCTTCAGCATCTCGCGCGCGATCACGAGCCGCTGGATCTGGTTCGTTCCTTCGTAGATCTGCGTGATCTTAGCGTCGCGCATCATCCGCTCGAGCGGATACTCCTGGATGTAGCCGTAGCCGCCGAGGACCTGCACGGCGTCCGTCGTCACCTCCATCGCCACGTCGGTGCAGTAGAGCTTCGTCATCGCCGAGAGCTTCGTCAGCTCGAGGCCGTCCACACCTTCGTCGACCGCCTGGCCGAACTTGTAGAGGAGTCCGCGCGCGGCCTCGCACTTCGTCTCCATGTCGGCGAGCATCGCAGCGACGAGCTGGTGCTGGGCGATCGGCTTGCCCATCGTCTCGCGCGTCTTCGCGTACTCGAGCGCGTAGTCGGTTGCGCCCTGCGCGATGCCGAGACCCTGGGCCGCCACGCCCGGCCGCGAGCGGTCGAGGATCTGCATCGCGATCTTGAATCCCTCGCCCTCCTCGGCGAGGAGGTTCTCGGCCGGGACGCGGCACTCCTCGAAGACGAGCTCGCCGGTCGTCGATCCCTTGATCCCCATCTTCGGCTCGACGCGCGCGACCTCGAATCCGGGCGCATCGGCCTCGACGACGAAGGCCGAGATGCCGGCGTGCCCTGCGTCCGAGTCCGTCTTCGCAAAGACTGTGTACAGCTGCGCGACGCCCGCGTTCGTGATGAAGCGTTTCGAGCCGTTGAGCACGTACGTGTCGCCGTCACGGCGCGCGGTCGAACGCATGGCGGCCGAGTCCGAGCCGGAGCCGGACTCCGTCAGCGCGTAGGCACACAGCCACTCCCCCGAGGCGAGCCGCGGGAGGTAGCGCTCCTTCTGCTCCTGCGAGCCGGCGAGCTTCACCCCGAGCGAGCCGAGCTCCTGCACGGCCAGGATCAGCCCGCTCGTCGCGCAGACCTTCGAGACCTCCTCGATCGCGACGAGCGAGAGCAGCGCCCCGGTGCCGGTGCCGCCGAACTCCTCCTCGAAGTAGAGCCCGAACAGCTCGTGGTCGCGGAAGAGCTCGACGACGTCCCACGGGAACTCGTGCGTCTCGTCGATCTCCGCCGCCCGCGGCGCGATCCGCTCGCGCGCGAGCTGCCGGACGAGGTCACGGATCTCGCGCTGCTCGTCGGTCAGCGGATCGTATGGCACGAGCTTAAATCTACCCGCGGTTGTGGGTCACGACCTCGATGTTGTTGCCGTCGGGGTCGAGGACGAACGCGGCGTAGTAGCCCGCGTGGTACTCGCGCTCACCCGGTCCGCCGTTGTCGCGGTATCCGGCCGCCGTGGCGACGCGGTGGAACTCTTCGACCGTCGCGTTGTCGCGCGCGGGGAACGCGATGTGCACGTTCTCGGTCGGCTCGTCGCCGCTGACGAGGGAGAACGAGCCGGTTTCGCCGACGATCTGGGTGCGAGCGTCGGTCTTGCGCCGAACTGAGAGCCCCGCCTGCGGGGCGATCGTCTCGTAGAAACGCGTCGACGCTTCGACGTCCGCGACGCGCAGCCACATGTGGTCGATGCAGCCGTGCGTTCGCACGCTGTCGTGGTGCACGGCTTCCGCGCTGTTGCCGTCGGGGTCGAGCAAGAACGACCCGTAGTACGTCTCGCCGTACCGTGGCCGCGTCCCCGGCTCGCCGTCGCTCGCATACCCGGCCTCGGTGCCGGCATTCCAGAAGCCGTGCACATGCTCGCGGGTCGGCGCGGTGAACGCGATGTGCAGACGGCCCGTGACCGCTCCCGGATCCTCGAGCACGAAGAACTCGTGCGGCCCCCACGCAGTCCAGCCGTCGCCGTCGTGCTTCTCGACGCCGAGCGTGTCGAGCACCAGCTCGTAGAACCGCGTCGAGGCCGCCCGGTCCGAGGCTCGCAGGGTGACGTGGTCGAACAGGCCGCCGAGCTTACTCGCTGCTGGGCCAGTAGCTGGCAACCGCGGCGATGACCACGAGGAGCAGGATGATCACGAGCGTCGACATGTGCCTGTAACGCGGCCGGCCGCGCGCTCGTTACGGTGTCACCCTCGTGATCCTCGAGAACGGGATCGTCCGCACGCTCGAGCCGTCGATGCCGACGGCGCGCGCGCTCGCGATCGCCGGGGACGTCGTCGCCGGGGGCGTCGGCACGCACGAGCAGGCGCTGGCGAGCCCCGACGTAGTCGACCTCGGAGGACGCTGCGTGCTGCCCGGCTTCAACGACGCCCACGTGCACTTCCCGACCTGGGCGCTTGCGCAGCGGCAGGTCCGGCTCGAGGGAACGCAGTCGCTCGACGAGGCGCTGCAGCGCGTCGCCGCGGCGGTGCGTGACGTGGAGCCCGGCCGCTGGCTGCGCGGGCTCGGCTGGCGGAGCGGCGACTGGTCACCGCCGGTCGAACCGACGAAGGACGCGCTCGACCGCGTCACCGGCGACACGCCGACCGCGCTGATGGCGCGGGACTACCACTCGCTCTGGCTCAACTCGGCCGGACTCGCTCGCGCGAACGGCGAGCTCGAGGCGGAGGGCGGCGTCGTCGTCCGCGACGACCGCGGCGAGCCGACGGGCGTGCTCCGCGAGGAGTGCGCCTGGCACTTCCGCGACGCGTACGTGCGACCGACCGACGACGAGATGCTCGAAGCGTCGCGCGAAGGGATCAAGCTCGCGAACGCGCGCGGCGTCACCGCGGTCCACGACAAGGACGGCTGGCTGGGCGCGCTCGCCGTCTTCCAGCGACTACAGAGCGAGGGCTCGCTCTCCCTCCGCGTGTGGGAGTCGCATCCCAAGGACGACCTCGGCGCACTGCTCGCGCTTCCGCTCGCCGGCCCGTTCGGCAACGACTTCTTGCGGCTCGGCTACGTGAAGGCGTTCATGGACGGCACGCTCGGCTCTCAGACCGCGCGCATGCTCGACGGAGCGGGTGTCGAGATCACGAGCCGCGCGGAGCTCGAGGAGACGATCGTGCGCGCCGCCGGGCGCGGCTTTTCCGTCGCCGTCCACGCGATCGGGGATCGCGCGAACCGCGACGCGCTCGACGCGTTCGCGGCGACGCGGGAGGCGTGGAAGGGCCTCAGACCGCGAGTGGAGCACGCCCAGCTCCTCGCGCGGGAGGATATCGGGCGGTTCGCGGAGCTCGGCGTCGCGTGCTCCGTCCAGTTCAGCCATGCGCCGTCGGACCGCGACCTCGCCGACCGGTTCTGGGCCGGCAAGACGGACGGCGCCTACGCATATCGCTCGCTGTGGGACTCGGGCGCGGTCGTGGCGAACGGCTCGGACGCGCCGATCGAGGAGCTCGACCCGTGGGCCGGCATCTGCGCCGGCGTCCTGCGGACAATCGACGACCGGCCGGCGTGGCATCCAGAGCAGCGGCTCACGCTCGACGAGGCGCTGATTGCGACGTGCGTCACACCGCCGTGGCTCGCCGGCGACGAGCGCAGGCGCGGGAAGCTGACTCCCGGGTTCCTCGCCGACCTCGTCGTCCTCGACCGCGATCCGTTCGCGGTCGAGCCGGAGGAGCTGCCGTCGATCCAGGTCGTGGCGACGATGGTCGGCGGCCGCTGGGTTCACAACCCACCGCCCTGGGCCTAGGAGCGCTCCTGCTCGTCCGAGACGCGGCGAGAGACCGCGACGATGACCGTCAGGAGACCGATGATGCTCGCAAGCGCAAGGGTGCTGGCGAGCCAGATGTCATGACTGAGGGACGCGACCACGATTGAACACCTCCTTTTCGCTGAACCATCGCGGCACGCCCGTCGCAGCGAAAGCCGGGCATCCCCCGACCTTCAGTCGGGATAACCGTACGACCGTTGCAAGCTCGCGGAGGAAGCTTGACGATCGCCTCGTGGCCGTCGCCACGACGCATCGAACCGGCCGTGAGGACGTCGTCTGGTCGTTCGTCCCGCTGACTCCACTACACTTGGGATAGCAATGCGCACGATGAACCCGGTTCACGAGGCGACGTCCTGCGCGGTCGCGGCGACCGCGGAGATCATCGGCGCAAAGTGGACGGCGCTGCTCGTCCACGACCTGTCGGAAGGCCCACGCCGCTTCTCGCAGCTCGAGCACTCGTGCGCGGGGATCTCGCCGCGGACGCTATCGGAGCGGTTGCGCGCGCTCGAGGACGAGGGAATCGTCGAGCGCCGCAGCTATCCCGAGTCGCCGCCGCGCGTCGAGTACGAGCTCACGCAGAAGGGCGAGTCGCTCTTGCCGATCATCGACGCGATGCGCGAGTTCGGGCACGAGTGGCTGGCATGCCCGCACGGCGCGTGATCTAAGGGTCGGACCTTCCGGTCTGACCCTCTTGACGGCGCGCCGTCAGGCGCGGCAAACGAAGTGCAACCGGTCCGTGCGAGCCGACGGCCGCGCGCGCCGCGCGTCGTACGTCCAGATCCGCGTGAAACGCTTGCGCAGCGCGGCGCGGATCCGCTCGGTCGGAAACGACGCCTCGCGGATCACGTCGAGATGCAAGCGGTAGGTCGACCCGCGCACGCGCTCGAACACGTTGATCTCCCAGTCGACGGCTCCGCGCGGCGCGTCGACGATCGCGATCACCATCATGTCTCCGTCACCGAACCACTGCACCATAGGCGGCGCGCCGGAAGACGACGCAAGCCGGTGGACGGTGTTGATGTCGAACAGGAAGATGCCGCCGTCGTTCAGATGCTCGCGGGCGCGACGAAAGACGGCTTCCCAGTCGCGGAACTGCGTGAGGTGGTTGATCGAGTCGTACACGCACAGCACGGCGTCGAACCGCTCACCGAGGTCGAACGTACGCATGTCGCTTCGAACGAGGCGGACGCCCGGCAGCTTCTTGCGCGCGATCGCGAGCATCTGCTCGGAGAGATCGACGCCGGTCACGTCGTAGCTCGACTGCAGCTGCTCGAGGATCGATCCCGTCCCGCACGCGAGCTCGAGGACGGTGTTCGCCCGAGGGTGATGCTTCTTCAGCAGCGAGCGGATGTAGGTCGCGTGCCCGGCGCGGTCACCCTGCGTGGCGTCGTAGAACCGCGCGTAAGCGCCGTAACTGCCTAAGGGTCCGCCCACCGCCGCCAGCCTTTAGGGATAGGAAGCATGCGGCCGTGCGACCACGCGGTGACCGCGGGAGCAAACGCTACACATCCACAAACGCCGGCCGCCGCGGGCGACCTGCGCGGCCGCGGCTAACGGACGCTTGCCGGGAGACTGAAACCGTCCGAAGTCGCCATGCGAGCGGAGCGAGCGGACTTCGGACGGTTACGTCCATGGAGGCTCGGCCCACAGCTTTGCCAGCTCGACCGCGGTCGCGGCCGACACCGCCATGTCTTGCACCGAGACCCACTCGAGCACGGAGTGGTACTCCTGCCCGCCCGTGTACACGTTCGGCGTCAGGAGGCCGCGCGCGCTCAGCACGGCTCCGTCGGTGCCGCCGCGGATCGCGCTGCGGGCGGGCTCGAGCCCGACGCGGCGTGTCGCCTCGTCGGCCGCTTCGACGATCCGCGGCCGCGCGTCGAGGAACTCCTTCATGTTGCGGTAGCTGTCCTCGACTTCGACCGTGAGGCGTGCCCGCGGCTCTTCGCGCTCGATCTCCGCTGCGAGGTCGCGAAGCAACTGCTCGTGCTCGCGGAGCTGTGCGAGGTCGAAGTCGCGACAGATGAACGTGATCGTCGTCTCCGCGGCGCCACCGCTGATGCGATGCGGATGGACGAACCCTTCGCGCTCCTCCGTCGTCTCCGGTGAGAGCCTGTCCTTCGGCAGCCGCTCGATCAGCGCGGCCGCGAGCTTCACGGAGTTCACCATCTTCCCTTTCGACGTGCCGGGATGGACGCTGTGGCCCTCGATCCGCACGCGCGCCTCGGATGCGGAGAATGTCTCGTCGTCGATTCGTCCGATCTCGGTCCCGTCGAACGTGTACGCGAACTCCGCGCCGAACGCCTCGTCGTCGAAGTGCTCGACGCCACGCCCCACCTCCTCGTCGACCGTGAAGCCGACGCGGATGGGTGCATGCTCGATCTCCGGATGGCGAGCGAGGTACGCAACGGCAGTCATGATCTCTGCGACGCCGGCTTTGTCGTCCGCGCCGAGCAGCGTCGTGCCGTCCGACGTGACGATGTCATGGCCTTCCTTCTCCGCGAGCATGAGGCTCTCCGACGGACGAAGGACGCGGCGCGGGTCGCCGGGCAGCTGGATGTCGCCGCCCGTGTAGTGCACGACCTGCGGCTGGACGTTCGCGCCCGATTCGTCCGGGCTCGTGTCGACGTGCGCGATCAGCCCGATCGTCGGCCCGCGCGCCCCAGGGACCGTCGCGAACACGTAGCCGTGCTCGTCGATCGCCGCGTCCTCGAGGCCGAGGTCGCGCAGCTCGCGTGCGAGGAGCTCGCCGAGATCGCGCTGCTTCGCAGTGCTCGGGTACGTCGTCGACTTGTCGTCGGACTGCGTGTCGATCCGGACGTAGCGGAGGAACCGGTCGAGCACGTCGTCCGCCAACTCGGCCGCGAGCGGCGTCGGATAACGGCCGTCCTCAGGCAAGCGCTGCCCAGCTCCGAAAGAGCTCCTGCGCCGCCGCGACCGCGCGTGGGATGTCCTCGACGCGCATTCGCTCGTTCGGCGAGTGCACCGCCGACTCCGGGAGCGCGAAGCCGGTCACGACCGTCGGTATGCCCTTCCGCTCCAGCGCCGGAACGATCGGAAGCGTCCCGCCGGCGCGAACGAGCAGCGGCCGCGTCCCGACGGCGCGCTCGAACGCATCGAGACCGAGCTGGATCGCCTTCATGTCCGGCCGCATCCGGCCCGGCGGCGCGGAGTTCTCGCGCCTGATCTCGAGCTCCGCCCCGGCCGGGACGGCGGTACGCATCAGCCGTTCGGCCGCGGACTGGATCTGCTCGATGTCCTGGCCAGGCGCGAGCCGAATCGTGAAGCGCGCGTGCGCGTCGACCACGAGCGTCGTGTTGACGAAGTCCGGCTTGCCGCCGTGGATGCCGTTGACGTCGAGCGACGGCTCCGCCCAGGTGCGCGTGTAGAACTGCGCGGCTGCCTCTTGGTCGAGGCTCGTCGCGCCGGCCTCGTCGAGCAGGATCTCACCGCTCGGCAGCACCTCCGCCGCATGCTGCTCGTCGGGCCCGAGCGGAGCGCGACCCTCTCGCAGCTCGTCGGCGAGCAGGCCGTCCCGGGCGACGAGCGCAGACAGCACCTGCATCAGGACGTGGATCGCATTCAACGCTGCGCCGCCGTAGATGCCGGAATGCAGGTCGCGCGCGCCGGTGCGCACGCGCACGTGGAAGCCGACGAGACCGCGCGTCGCGAGGCAGAACTCAGGCTGCTCGGGACGCGTGATGTGCCCGTCGAAGATGACGCACGCGTCGGCGCCGCGCTCGTCCTGCTCGAGGAAGTCGACGATCGTGTGGCCGCCGATCTCCTCCTCCCCGTCGCACGCGACGCGGATGTTCACCGGCAGCTCGCGCCGCTCGGACAGGAGCTGCGCCGCTTTGACGAGCGTGTACAGCTGTCCTTTGTCGTCGGCGATCCCGCGGCCGTAGTACCAGCCGTCGCGTTGGGCGAGCTCGAACGGCGGCGTCTCCCAGAGGTCGAGGGGCGCCGGCGGCTGGACGTCGAAGTGACCGTAGACGATGACGGTCGGCGCGCTGCCGTTGCCTGCGTTCGCGGGGATCTCGCCGATGACGAGCTCGCGCTCCCCGAACGGCGTCACCTCCGCCTCGCCCCCGGAGCGCTTGACGAGATCCGAGAGCCACTCGGCCGCGCGGACGACGTCGTCGCGGTGCGCCGGATCCGCGCTCACCGAGGGGATGGCGATGAACTCGCGCAGCTCTTCGAGCCAAGCCTGCTCCATGGCAGGCGAAACTCTATGGAACCGCTACGCGACTTCGCGGAGCTTCGCAGCGTCCGCCAGCGCCCGCAGCTTCTTGAGCGACTGATTTTCGATCTGCCTGATCCGCTCGCGCGTCACGTTGAACGCACGGCCGACCTCGTCCAACGTCCGCGGATGCTGGCCGTCGAGCCCGTAGCGCAGCTCGAGCACCTGGCGCTCGCGCGACGAGAGCGTGCCGAGGATCTTCCGGAGCGTCTCCTTGCGGAGCGTGATCTCCGCCTCCTCGTCGGGCAGCGGCAGGTTCTCGTCCGTGAGGAAGTGGCCGAACTCCGACTCGTCCTCGTCGCCGACCGGCTTCTCGAGCGACACCGGCGTCTGCGCGCTGCGTCGGATCTGCTCCACCTCGTCGGACGAGAGGTCGAGGTCGCGGCCGATCTCGATCGCGTTCGGCTCGCGCCCCAGCTCTGCGCGCAGCTTCCGCTCTGAGCGCACGATCTTGTTGAGCTTCTCGACGACGTGGACGGGCATGCGGATCGTCCGCGCCTTGTCCGCGAGCGCGCGCGCCACGGCCTGACGAATCCACCATGTCGCGTACGTCGAGAACTTGAAGCCCTTGCGGTAGTCGAACTTCTCCGCGGCACGGACGAGGCCGATCGTTCCCTCCTGGATCAGATCGAGGAAGGGCAGACCCTGGTTTCGATACTTCTTCGCGATCGAGACGACGAGACGGAGGTTCGCCTCGACCATCTCCTGCTTCGCGCCGTGGTCGCCGCGCTCGATCCGCTTCGCGAGCTCCACTTCCTGCGCGGCCGTGAGGAGATCGACCTTGCCGATGTCCTTCAGGAAGAGCTGCAGCGCGTCGGTCGAGACCTCGCGCGGCTGCTCCTCAGCGACCGGCTCCTCGTCGGCGTCGTCGCCCGAGACGACCTCGATGTGGAGCTCCTCGAGAGCGTGGTAGAAGTCGTCGATCTGTCCGGGCTCGAGATCGAGCTCGTCGAGCGCGACGGCGATCTCGTCGGCGCTGAGATGCCCGGCTTCGCGACCCGTCTCGAGTAAAGCCTTCGCATCGTCCGTCTCGAGAAGATCGGTGACGCCCTTCGGACTGACCGCTTCCTCGGTTGCGCTCAAGCTCCGTACCCCCCTCCGGCCGGATAACGCGATGCCGCACTGTGCCAGCTAGGGCGGACGGGCGCCATGGGCCGATCGGCTCATTTTTGCGTCCGTGGGTCCTACCTTTTACGACTTGCGTTGAGGAGGACGCGGGCCTCGGCTGCGAGTCGTGTCCGTGCACCCTCGACGATAGCGAGTCGCAGCTCCGCTCGTGCCTGCGGGAACTGCCGGAGATAGATCAAGAGCAGCCCGAGGTGGAACCGAACCGTCTGCGCGTACGGGAAGCGGCGCACGAGCGGCCCGAGCTGCGAGAACGCGCGTTCGGGATGGTCCTTGTCGTAGCGGCCGACCGCGGCGGCCACCTGCGCTTCAGCGTTCGTGGGGTCGCGTTCGGCCGCGGCCGCGAAGGAACGCTCCGCCGAGACGGGCCGCAGTGCAGCCTGGAACGCGATCCCGCGGGCGAGAAGCTCTTCGGTTGCGCCGCGTGGACGCGTGAACGTCGGGACGAACGGCGGCTTGCCGGGCGGTGCTTCGGGATGGAGCGCGTCCTCGGCGCGCACAGCCGAGGGCGAGTCCGGCTCGACACGCTCGGCGTCGCGCCAGGCCCGGCGCGCAGCGTCGCCCTGCCCGCCGAACGCGAGCGCCAGCCCGAGCTCGAACCGGACGAGTGCGCTCTGCGGCTGCTGCTCGCCGACGATCCGCAGGCGACGCACGGTCCCGCTCGGCCACGCCTTCAGGGCCTCGCGCACGTCGCTGCTCACCTTCGCGGAGGCGGTCGGATCGGCGAAGAAGCGTGGCCCCGCCTGCTCGCTCTTCGCGATGTGCGTTCGCGTCGCGAGCGTCACGCCGACGGCAGTGCCGGCAGTGGCCGCGGCTCCGACCGCGACGAGGAGGACGACCCGACGCCGTGGGCTCATCCAGCATCGACCTCGCTACACTTTGGAAAGGAATGGTGAGTTACCGCGACCTCTTGGCACAGGCGAAGGCGGAGATCGACGAGGTCGATGCGGTCCGCGCGAAGGATCTGATCGAGAGCGGCGATCCCGTCATTGTCGACGTGCGCGAGCAGGACGAGTGGGACGAAGGGCACATCGGCGGCGCGGTCCACGTTCCGCGCGGCCACCTGGAGTCGCGAATCGAAGCGGCGGCACCCGACCGCACGCGGCCCGTCCTCATCTACTGCGCAGTCGGAAACCGCTCGGCCTTCGCGGCCAAGACGTTGCTCGAGCTCGGCTACGTCGAGCCGGTCTCACTCGCCGGCGGATTCACGGACTGGAAGCGGAACGGCTTCCCCGTCGAGCTGAGCGCAGGTCTCGACGCTCGGAAGCGCGCGCGTTACTCGCGACACCTGCTCATCCCGGAGGTCGGCGAGCAGGGACAGCTCAAGCTGCTCGACTCGAAGATTCTGCTGATCGGCGCCGGCGGGCTCGGCTCGCCCGCGTCCCTCTACCTCGCCGCCGCGGGCGTCGGTCGCCTCGGCATCGTCGACGCCGACGTCGTCGACGAGTCGAACCTCCAGCGCCAGATCGTCCACTCGACCGAGCGGCTCGGCGAGCCGAAGGTCGACTCGGCGAGACGGACGATCGAAGCGCTGAATCCCGACGTCGAGGTCGTCGCGTACAAGGAACGGCTCACGTCGGAGAACGTCGACCGCATCCTCGCCGACGGCTGGGACGTGATCGTCGACGGCGCCGACAACTTCCCGACGCGTTACCTCGTCAACGACGCGTCGGTCTGGCACGACATCCCTGTCGTGCACGGGTCGATCTACCGCTTCGAGGGCCAGGTGACGGTGTTCAAGCCCGGCGAGGGACCGTGCTACCGCTGTTTGTTCCCGTCGCCGCCGCCGCCGGAGCTCGCGCCGTCGTGCGCCGAGGGCGGCGTGCTCGGAGTGCTTCCCGGGATCATCGGCTCGCTGCAGGCGAGCGAGGCGTTGAAGCTCGCGCTCGGCATCGGCGAGCCGCTGATCGGCCGCCTCATGCTGTTCGACGCGCTCAACGCGGAGTTCAGCGACGTGTCGATCCGCCGCGATCCGGAGTGCCCGGTGTGCGGCGAGCATCCGACGATCACGGAGTACATCGACTACGTCGAGTTCTGCGCCGGCACAAGGGAGCCCGCATGACTACCCGCTTCGCATTTTCCGCGGGGTGGGTTTGTCGCATCGCTTCGCTTGCGAGGGCTGGATGACTCGAATCCGAATCCCGCCGACACTTCGTGAGGAAGTGGGCGGCGCGCGAGAAGTCCCTGCCGAGGGGGAGACGGTTCGTGAGCTCCTCGACGACCTGATGGCACAGTTCCCGTCGCTGCGACGGCAGCTCGTCGAGGACGACGAGATCGCGCCGTTCGTGAACGTCTACGTCGAAGGCGAGGACGTGCGCACCCGCGAAGGGCTCGACACGGAGGTGCGCCCCGGCTCGACGGTGATTCTCCTGCCGGCCATGGCAGGAGGATGACCTCGGTCGAAGATCTCTACGAGATCTGGTCGCGCGACTCCGAGCTGCGCGAGACGCTGAAGCAGACGCTCGAGCCGCGGGGCACCGAGTGGCTGTTCGAGCTGTTCGCGTCGCTCGGGCCGCGCGCCGGCGACGTCCTCGTCGACGTCGGGTGCCGCGACGCGAAGCACGCGATCCGGCTCGTTCGCGAGCACGAGCTCCGCGGTTACGCGCTCGATCCGCTCCCGCTCCACGTCGAGCTCGCGAAAGCCGAGGTCGACCAGGCCGGCGTCGAACTGACGGTGCTCGAGGGAGCGATCGAGGCGCTGCCGTTCGACGACCACAGCGTCGACTGGATCTGGTGCCGCGACGTGCTCGTCCACACCGACGTGCGTCGGGGACTCGCCGAGTGTGCGCGTGTGCTCCGGCCGCGCGGGCGGATGCTGACGTATGTCACGCTTGCAACCGACCGGCTCGAGCCGCGGGAGAGGAACCTGCTCGTGCACGCGACCGCGCTCGTCCCCGAGAGTCTCGACCCCGCACAGATCGAGGCGGCTGCGGGCGCCGCCGGACTTCAGGAGATCGCCGTCCACAGGCTCGCCGGCGAGTGGCGCGAGCGGATGATCGAGGACGACAGCTGGAACGCCGCCGAGGCGCTGCTCATGCTCTCGCGTGTGCAGCGGCGCGAGGACGCGCTCGTCGAGGCGTACGGTGCGGCGGCGGTCGACGCGGTCCGCGGCGGTCAGCTGTGGGGCGTCTATCAAATGATCGGGAAGCTGTGTCCGACCGTGTACGTCTGGGAGCGCGATGCGTAGCGTCGTCGCGCCGTCGCTGCTCGAGCTGATCGGCTCGACGCCGCTCGTCGAGCTGCGACCCGTCGGCAACGTCCGGCTGTTCGCGAAGCTCGAAGGACAGAACCCGACCGGCTCGATCAAGGACCGCATCGCGAAGGCGATGATCGAAGCGGCGGAGGCGTCCGGCGAGCTGGAGCCGGGACGCGAGCTGCTCGAGCCGACGAGCGGCAACACGGGTATCTCGCTTGCGCTCGTCGCGAAGCTGAAGGGGTATCCGCTCACGTGCGTGATGCCGGAGAACGCGACGGAAGAACGCAAGCGCGTGCTGCAGCTGTTCGGCGCGCAGATAGTCCTCTCACCGGGCGAGGAGGGCTCGAACGGCGCGGTCCGGCTCGCGCTCCGCCTCGCAGAGGAGGATCCGCGCTACTTCATGCCGTTCCAGTACGGCAACGAAGCGAACCCGCGCGCGCACTACGACGGCACCGGCGCCGAGATCGCGGAGGCGCTCGACGGCGTCGACGTCCTCGTGGCAGGGCTCGGCACCGGCGGCACGCTGATGGGGACGGGCGACCGACTGCGCGAGTCGTTTCCCGACGTCGTCGTCGCAGCGGCCGAGCCGCTGCCCGGCGATCCCGTGATGGGCCTGCGCTCGCTCGACGAGGGTTACGTGCCGCCGATCCTCGACGTCTCGAAGCTCGACCGGAAGGTGCTCGTGTCGAACGAGGAGTCCGTCCGCGAGCTGAAACGGCTCCTCGACGAGGAGGGAATCTTCGCGGGCGTCTCGTCGGGCGCGGTCGTGCACGTCGCGCGCAAGCTCGCAGCGGAGCGGGACGAAGGCACGATCGTCGCGATCCTCGCCGACGCGGGTTGGCGCTACGTGTCCGCCGACTTCTGGAACGCGGACGACGTCGACATGGCGATGGAGCGAACAGTCTGGTGGTGATTCCCGAGGACGTGCGCGCAGAGCTCGTCGCGCACGCGGAGCGGGAAGCGCCGAACGAAGCCTGCGGGCTCGTCCTCCTCCGCGACGGCCGGGCCGAGCGGTACGAGCCGGGCCGGAACGGCGCGGCGTCGCCGTACCGGTTCGAGCTCGAGCTCGACGACCCGGAGGTCTGGTTCGCGGAGGACGACGGCTACGAGCTCGCCGTCTTCCATTCGCACCTGTCGTCGCCGGCGCGCCCGTCGCGAACCGACGTCGAGAACGTCGGGCTCTGGGCCGGCCGGCCCTATTTGATCCTCTCGCTGCGATCACGAGATCTGGCCGCATTCACGATCGAAGACGGCCGGATCGAAGAACTGCCGCTTACTTCGTGACCTTGAACGTGCCCTTCATGCCGTTCGCGGCATGGGGATCGCACTGGTACGTGTACCTGCCCGGCTTGAGCTTCGTCCTCCAGATCTTCTCGCCGACGAAGGCAACGGTCGTCGACTTGTTCACGCCCGGGCCGATCAGATGGAAGTTGTGGGTGTCGGCCTTGTCCTCGATCTTGATCTTGTAGGTCCCGGCCTTGAGCCTCTTCACGTCCTTGCCGGCCTTCGTGACTTCGATCGTGAAGCCCGGGCCGACCTCGCCTTTGAGGACGGGTGTGGCGGCCTGAGCCGGGGCGAGCACGGCGGCCGCCGCCAGTACGGCAGCGGTGAGTACGGACAGTGCGATTCGCGTCATGAAGCTCCTTCGGTCGGAACCGGATTTTCCGGCCGCCTCCGAGACCGAAGGCGGCCGGATCGTTTCTACCGGTCGATCAGGTCACCGTGAAGAAGCCGAACATTTGCGACTCGTGGTTGGAGCAGTAGAACTTCCACTTCCCCTTCTTGAGTGTGATCGTCACGCTCTTCGTGCCGACGAACGGCGTCGGCGTCAGGTGCTTCTCGAACTTCCCGCCTTTCTCCTGTTCGACGGTGAAGTTGTGGATCGGCGACTTGTCGTGGACGACGAACGTGTACTTGCCCGCCTTCAGCTTCGTCACCTTCTTCGAGCCTTTTTTCAGCGTGATCGTAAAACCAGGCCCGACCGTTCCCGCGAGCTTCGGCGACGTCATCGCCGATGCCGGCACGAGGAACAGAACCGCAGCCAGCGCGGTGACGATGAGCGACGAAAGCGTGATTCGGGTCATGGAGCTCCTCCGGTAGGGGACGCTTCGTACCCAGTACGCGGAGGAGCCCAGGCTGGTTTTTCGGCTACGTGACCTTGAGGACGCCCTTCATGCCGGCCGCAGCATGACCCGGCACGGTGCAGAGGTACTTCTTCTTGCCCTTCGTGAGGGTCACCACGAGCTTGCCGGTCTTGCCCGGCTGGACCAGTGCGCTCTTCTCTTCCCGTGCGGGACGGACTTCTTGGAGAGGACGAACTTGAACTCCTTCATCTGCACGGTGACGGTGGTTGCCGTCGCCGCTGCCGGTCGTGCCGCGACAGGTGCGGCAGCGACGAGCGCCGCCAGCGCGACCCCGAGCGCAAGCGTCAAACGATTCATGAGGCTCCTTCCCCGGTCGTAGATCCTGCGCCGCCCATGGTAGCCGGGCGGTTGCGAAGCCCCGTCAGTTGTCGGCGTCGAACAGCTCGGCCTCGAGCTCGTCACGTTCCGCGTCGTCGCGGTCGCGCTGGTCGCGGCGCTGCTCGAACGTGACCGCGAGCTTCTCGATCCGCGAGCCGTCGACCTCGAGCACGTCGAAGCGCATCCCATCGTGCGAGACGTCGTCGCCCACCTCCGGCGCGCGGCCGAGCAATCCGAACACGAAGCCCGCGACCGTGTGGTAGTCCT
>VAYM01000072.1 GCA_005884945.1 Actinomycetota bacterium
CGGATCAGCCGCTGGTGACCTTGTCTTTCGCGCGGCCGAAGACCCCTTTGGCTTTTTCCTTGCCCGCCTGCGCGGCCTCTGCCGCCTTTTCTCCGGCTCCCTCGACGGCGCCCTTCGTCTTTTCTTTCGCGTCACTCTGGCGAAGCTCGGCCAGCCCGGAGACCTCGGTCTCGGTCAGATCGAGCCGGTTGACGGCTTCGGCGAAGCGCAGATACGTGTCGACGCTCGCGATCACCACGCGCGCGTCGATGGTCAGGATCTCGATTCCGATCACCGAGACGCGGACGTACGCGTCGATCACGAGACCTTTGTCGAGGATCACGTCGAGGACGTCGGCAAGCCCGCTCGGACTCGGTGCGCGCTGCAGGTAGTTGCTTGCGGTGCCGCGGGTTGCGACTGCCATCGGGGCCCTCCAGAGCGAGAGACGTCCGCGATGTCCCCGCTCCGATCGGAGCTAAACAAGCCCACCAGGAATGGTCTCCTCCTCCCCCGGGCAAGACGATTCCGTGACACACGGATCGCCGGAGGCAAGGCACGAGGCCGCCGACCTGGTTGGGCAACTCGCGCGCGAGCTGTCGGCGCTCGTTCGGCGCGACATCGAGGTGGCGGGAGCGGAGCGGCTGCCGACGCTGCGGCGTGCGCTCCTCGACGCCTCTGCGGTCGCCATAGTCGCCGCGGCCGGATTCTTCGCGTTCGCTGCTGCTGCCTGGACGATCATCGGACTCGCGGTCGCGATCGTATTGGTGCGCCCGCGCGCGCAACCGACCGAGCGTGAGGAGCTATTCGGTCTGTTGCAGATGCTCTCGCGGGATCATCGTCTCGACGAGCTGCAATCCTCACGCGAGCACGCACGCGACGAGGCGGAGCAGCAGATGCGGCAAACATCGAGCGCACTCGTCAAGACGCTGCTCGACGAAGCCGCGGAGCATCAGCTGAAGGCGCTGCCCCAGCTCGCTAGACGAGAGGCCGAACGGGCAGAGGCGGACGCCGCCGATGTGATCGCCGACGCGGTGTCAGTCCTGATCGCGCCGGCGCGCGCCGGCTGGAAGGCACTCGAGCGACTCGTCGAGCCTCAGCCGCAAGCTCGAAAAGATCGGCAACGGCCGACGCACGCCGGCGGCGCCCGCCAACCCTGAAACAAAGCGGATGAAGGGACTCGAACCCTCGACCTTCTGCATGGCAAGCAGACGCTCTAGCCAACTGAGCTACATCCGCGCTGGGGGCCCAGTATAGCCTCAGGTTTCCTCGTCTAAAGCGTCATTTACCAGGCGGTCTGCCAGCTCGTTGTGCGCCCTCCGGACTGCTGTGTAGCGCACTCTCCGGAACCTCCGCTCCAGGTCTGACGCCTCCTCCCACAGCGCCTTCAGCGCCTCGTTCTTCACCCGATACTCGCCCTGCATCTGCTTCACGAGCAGCTCCGAGTCCGACACGACCTCGAGCTCGACGACGCCCAGATCCGCGGCCTTCGCCATCCCCGCAATGAGGCCGCGGTACTCCGCGACGTTGTTCGTCGCGCGACCGATCGCCTCGCCGCGCGCGTCCAGCACCGTGCCGTCCTCCGTCTCGAGCACGTAGCCGTACGCGGCCGGGCCCGGATTGCCGCGCGCGCCACCGTCAGTCGACAGCTTCGCCTTCACACCAGCTCGTACACGTCGTACGCCGGCTCCTCGTACGGGTGCGCACGCCGCAACGCGTCGATCACTTCCGCCTGGCGCTCCGCCGGGAACACCGTCTCGAGCCGCAGCTCCGGCACGCGCTCTTCGCGGCCGCGCTGGCCGATGGTCGGATCGGTTCCTTCACCGCCGAGAAACGTGCCTGTCCCTTCCGTGTACCACGAGCAGCGCTCGTAGTCCCCGATCCGACCGGCGCCCGCGGCGAATAGCGCATCGCGTACGGCGTCGAGCGCCTCGGTGGGGACGAAGACCACGAGCTTCCGGTTCACGCGCGCGTGACCTTACTCGGCCGTCTCGAGGAAGTGCTCGACGTCACGCGCGGAGCGGAGGCGAACATGCGGATAGCCGTCGAGCATCTCTCGGTACTTCCGCTTGTTCGGGAAATGCGTCTTCATCAACCACCAGAAAAGCGAGTCCCGGCTCATGAACGCCGTGCGCCACGTGTCGACGTTCGTCCCCCAGAGCACCTCGCGTGTACGGATTCGCCGAGTTGTCCGGCGGAGGAGGCGCCAGAACTTCGTCCAGAACGGCAAGTCGAGCCAGACGACCAGATCGGCCTGGTCGAGCACGAGTGTGCCGAGCCTTCCGCGGTAGTTCCCGTCGACGACCCAGCCGTCCGCATCGAGCGCCGCCGCGACGATCGGCTGGAACTCCTCGGCCGACGGCATCACCCAGTCGGGCCTCCAGAACAGCGCGTCCAACTCGATGTGGGGAACGCCGAGATGCTCGGCGAGCTTCCGCGACACCGTCGACTTCCCCGACCCGGTGCCGCCCATGACAGCGACCTTACGCACAGAGTGGAAAGCGCCTTCGGTCTCGCCAGCGGTCCGGCTCGTACTCCTCGAGCAGCGCGACATCTCGTACCTCGCACGTGAGCGGAAAGAGCGACACCGTTCGCGCCCGGATTCCCGCGGCGACCTCTTCCAACGATTCGCCGGGCTCGAGCTCCGAAAGCGTCACGTGCGGTTCCGGCTCGGCGATCTCGCCTTCATACGGTGGATACTCCGGATACTTCTCGAACAGCGCGTGCATCATCGCGAGCAACTGCGTGCGCGGCTCGGGTACCGCGTAGACGACCAGCGGCCACGCTGCGAGACGAGTGAGTGTGAGCGTGAACCCGTCGAACTGCCCGAAGAACTCCTCGAGCGCCTCTTCGTCCACCTGAGCAGGCGGCGCGAACGGGTAGAGCAGCGTGACGTGCAACGGAATACCGATCGCAACCGAGCCCGCGTGGAACTCGGCGCGTACGGGCTCCAACTCAGGCCGTGCATCGTCGAGGACGATCACGACGGCAGTCTCGAGCTCCCTCACTCTCGAGCGAGCACGGCCCGAGCGCGGTCGGCGAACGCCTCGACCTCGTCCCGCGGTGGATACTCCCCGCGCTCGAACATCGCGACCTGAAGAGCCGGACCGATGTCCCCGATCTCGTCCATGAGCGCCCGCGTCACCGGCTGGACGACGAAGTGGAGGTGGACCGGCCGGCCGCCGTGATGCGACCAGAGGCAGACATACACCTGGTCGGGCTCGGCCAGCTCCGCAACGATCGCCGCAGCGCTCTGCAGGAGCGGACCCAGTTCCTGCGCCTCATCGCGATCGAGCTCCGATACATGAACGACGTGCCGTTTCGGCTTCACGATCAGAGTCCCGACGCCGAGCGGCCCGACGGTGTGCTCGACAATCCAGCTCGCGCCCTCGTGGATCACTCCACCCGGGAGATCGGCGCGGCCCTCCGCGAGGTCGCACGCGAGGCATCCCTCCACGGACGCTACGGCGCGGGACTCTCCTCGGTGTCGATCTGCGCGCGCTGCAGCCTGCCGCTGTAGTCGACGTAGATCGACTTCCATTCGGTGAAGACGTCGAGCGCGGCCTGCCCGGCTTCGCGATGCCCATTGCCGGTGTCCTTCGTGCCGCCGAACGGGAGGTGCACCTCCGCGCCGATCGTGCCCGCGTTGATGTACGTGATCCCCGCCTGCAGGTCGCGCATCGCGCGGAAAGCCTTGTTCACGTCGCGCGTGAAGATCGACGACGACAGCCCATACTTGATCCCGTTCGACACGCGGATCGCCTCGTCGAAGTCGCGCACGCGGATCAGCGCCGTCGTCGGGCCGAAGATCTCCTCCTGCGCGATGCGCATGCCGGGCGCGACGTCGCCGAAGATCGTGGGGCGGTAGTAGTAACCGTCGCTCAGCCCGTTCCCGGTCGCGACCTCGCCGCCGGTCAACAGCCTCGCGCCCTCGCCCTTGCCGATCTCCGTGTACGAGTGGATCTTCTCGAGCGCGGCCTTGTTGATCACCGGGCCGACGTCCGTGTCGTCCTCCCAGCCGTAGCCGAGCCGCATCTTCTCCGCGGCCGCGACGAGCCTGGACTGCAACGCCTCGTACGCGCCCTCCTGCACGATCACGCGCGACGCCGCCGTGCAGCGCTGACCGGAGGTTCCGAACGCCGACCACAGGATCCCGTCGGCCGCGAGCTCGAGGTCCGCGTCGTCGAGGACGATGATCGCGTTCTTGCCGCCGAGCTCGAGGTGCACGTGCTTGAGCGCGTCGGCAGCGTTCCGCATCACCTCCACCCCGGTCTCGCGCGAGCCGGTAAGCGTGATCACGCGGACGTCCGGATGACGCACGAGCCGGTCGCCGACTGCGCCGCCTCCGCCGTGGACGATGTTCACCACGCCCTTCGGCAGTCCCGCTTCGTCGAGCAGCTCGACGAAGCGCTCGCCGAGCAGGGGCGTGTCCGTCGCGGGCTTGAACACGACCGTGTTCCCGCAGACGAGCGCCGGCAGCATCTTCCACGAGGGAATCGCGATCGGGAAGTTCCACGGCGTGATCGCGCCGACGACGCCGATCGGCATGCGCACGCTCATGTTGAACTTGTCGCGGAGCTCCGACGGCGTCGTCTGGCCGAAGAGCCGCCGTCCCTCGCCGGCCATGTAGTACGACATGTCGATCGCTTCCTGGACGTCGCCGCCCGCCTCGGCCTTCACCTTCCCCATCTCGCGCGTCATCAGGTCGACGAGGTCGTCCTTGTGCTCGATCAGGAGCTGACCGAACCGGAACAGGACCTCGCCGCGCTTCGGCGCCGGCACGAGCCGCCACTCCTCGAACGCAGCCCGCGCGGCCTCGACCGCCCGGTCGACGTCCCCGGGCCCGGACTTCGGGAAGATGCCGATCGTGTCGCCGTTCGCCGGGCTGACGCTCTCGAACGTGTCGCCCCCGATCGCGTCGACCCACTCGCCGCCGATGTAGTTCTGGAAGCGCTTCGTCCCCGTCAGTGCCACGGGGGCCAGTCTATTCAGCCGACCTCGTCCGGCGTCTCCGGGAACGTGCCCGGGATCCGCGGCCGTCGCCGGTCGCGGGTCTGGCGCTTCTCCTTGAACTCACCGGGGTCCTGGCCCTTGCGCCGATCCTCTTTGCGCCGGTCGATGATCACCGTGACGTTCGGGTTGTCCTTGTAGTACTCGACCATCTTGTCGTACAGCTCGTCGGCAAGCTCGGGCGGGATCACGCAGTAGATCACGCTCTGATTCTACGAGCGCCCTTGGCGGACGCCATCACTCAAACGCGCTGGATCTCCGGCACGAGCCGTCCGTCGTCCTCAACGTGCGCGTTCCAGCGCTTGAACGACGGGTCCAGATCCGTCACCTCGTGACCGCGTTCCGCGAGCCGGACCGGCTGCGCGGAGTCCGGCAGGACGCGGTACTGGTACCACGAGATGTCCCAGGCAACGGTGACGACGAGCTCGCCGCTCACGCCCGAGAGCGGGACGATCGACGCGCGCGGCTCGCCGAGGCTCTTCGCGATCCCGCCGACCGTGCGCCGGTAGTCGCTCGCGTTGAAGATGTCCGCGGCCTCGACCATTTGCAGCTCGGGCTCGGAGAGCCGGCGGAGGATCGGCTCCGCGACGACGGGATCCGCTGCCGGCCGCGGTCGTGGGTCGAACAGCGAAGCCAGCCCGCGGCGGCGGCGGCGTTGGTTCGGGACCGTCGGCGTGGTCGGGCTGCCCTCCTTCACCCAGCCGTGCTCGAGCGCCGTCTCCTGGCAGAGCGGGCACACGTCGACGAACCCGTCGCCGTTCGGCGCGAAGCGAATCGCCCGTTCGCCGAGGAGAAGCGTCCGCTCGCAGATCGCGCACGTGCGCTTGGTCGAGTGACGGGCGAGCTGTCGCACGCGTTCGACTCTAGCCGACGATACCCGCGCGTCTGCTGCTACGGTTGTTTTCATGTGTGTTTTACATGTAGGTAGGGAGTGAGGGCGCGCGGCGGGCGGGGCGCCCGCTGTCGGCGACGACTCGGAGCCGGCCACTGGGGCGTCAGGGCGCGTGTCGAGCGGTTCAGCGAGCCGGCCGTCCTGCTCCTGCTGCGCGAGCGGCCGGCCCACGGATACGAGCTCCTCGAGGCCCTTCCGGACGTGATCGGCGAGACGCGCGTGGACATGGGGAACCTCTACCGCGTGCTACGCGCGCTCGAGGAGGACGGCCTCGTCAGCTCCGAGTGGCAGGCAGACGCGCCGGGTCCTGCCAAGCGCACCTACGAGCTCACGGCCGAGGGACGACGCCTGCTCGACGAGTGGGCGTCGGCCCTTCGCCATTCCCGCCAGCGGATCGACAGCTTTCTCGAACGCTACGAAGGGAGGTGACGATGCACCACCACGGACACAGACGGCGCCGCGGCCGCTTCGGCCAGCGTTGGTATGACCGCGAGAACGTGCTCGAGCGGCTCGAGGCATATCAGCGAGACCTCGAGCAGGAGCTTGCGGACGTCTCGGACCTGATTCAGCGGCTCCGCGCAGGCGAGGCGCTCGGAACGACGCCGGAGCCTCAAAGCGTGTGAGTCACGCCTCCGACGAGGGTCAGACCGGAAGGTCTGACCCTTAGAGGGGCGCGGGGTCGTGCGCGAGCAGCGCGAGCGACCATCACGCCTTGACCTCTTCCTTCTCCTTCTTCGTCTCCTCGATCACCTTCTGCGCGATGTGCGCCGGGACTTCCTCGTAGCGAAGGAACTGCATGTGGTAGTCGCCGCGTCCACCGGTCATCGACGTCAAGGCCTGCGAGTACGTCAGGATCTCCGCCATCGGCACCTCGGCCTTGATGGTCGTCATGCCGCCGCGCGGCTCCATTCCCTGCAATCGGCCCCGTCGGGAGTTCAGGTCGCCGTTCACCGCGCCGACTGAATCGTCGGGCGCGGTCACCTCGACCTCCATGATCGGCTCGAGCAGCACGGGATTCGCCTTCTCGTACGCGGACTTGAACGCCATCGAGCCCGCGATCTTGAACGCCATCTCCGACGAGTCGACCGTGTGGTACGAGCCGTCGACGAGCAGGACGCGCACGCCCTGCACGGGTGCGCCTGCGAGCTCGCCCTTGGTCATCGCCTCCTGGATCCCCTTGTCCACCGCCGGCCGGTAGCTCTGCGGGATCACGCCGCCCACGATCTTGTCGACGAACTCGTAGCCCGTGTGTCCCTCGAGCGGCTCGAGGACGATCTGACAATCGCCGAACTGACCGCGGCCGCCGGTCTGCTTCTTGTAGCGGCCCTGTGCGCGCGCCTCACTGCGGATCGTCTCCAGGTACGGCACCCGCGGCTGGTGGAGGTCGACGTCGACGTTGAAACGGTCCCGCAGCCGTCCGACCGCGACCTCGACATGCATCTGCGAGAGGCCCGAGAGCAGCTGCTCGCCGGTCTGCTGGTCGCGGCGCAGCTGGATGGTTGGATCCTCCTCGGCGAGCCGCCTCAGCCCGGCCGCCATCTTCTCCTCGTCGCCCTTCGCCTTCGGCGTGATCGCAAAGCTCATCACCGGCTCGGGAAAGTCGATCCTCGGCAGCTCGACCGGTTCCTCGTGGTCGAGCAGGACGTCTCCCGTCGCAACGTCCTTCAGCTTCGCGACCGCGCCGATGTCTCCGGCGCCCAGCTCGGACGACTGCGTGTGCTCCTTGCCCTGCAGCACGAGCACCTGGCCGATCCGCTCCTTCCCCGGCGAACGGATCGGCGATCGTCTTGAAGACGAATGCCGAGACTCCGTCGGCGCCGACGTCGAGGTCGATCTGCTTCTTGGCCGGCGACGGAACACCCTCGACGAGCAGGTCGAGCAGCGCGGACGTGCCGAGGTTCTTCGTCGCGACGCCGCACGCGACCGGGAAGACCTCGCCGCGCGTGACCGCCTCCTTCAGCGCGTGCGCAACTTCGTCGACGCTGAGCTCCTGCCCCTCGAGGTAGCGCTCCATGAGGCCTTCGTCCGTCTCGACCACAGCGTCGAGCAGCTTCTCGCGGTACTCGTTCACCCGGTCCTGCAACTCCGCCGGAATCTCGGTCGGGCCGCTCTCGCGCTGGCCGCCCGGATCGGTGTACGCCTTCAGGTGCAGCAGGTCGACGATCCCCGTGAGCTCGTGCTCCGCACCGATCGGGATGTGAACGGCGACGCACTTGTCGGAGAGTTGGCTGCGCAGCGCCTCGAGCGCGCGGAAGAAGTCGGCGCGCTCGCGGTCGAGCATGTTCACGAAGACGACGCGGGAGAGACCCTGCTCTTCCGCGCGCTGCCACTGCCGTGACGTCTGCACTTCGACGCCCATGACTGCGCTCACCGCGAAGAGCGCGCCCTCGACGACCTTCAGCGCAGCGATCGCGTCGCCCTGGAAGCCGGCGTCGCCGGGCGTGTCGATGAGGTTGATCTTTCGCTCCTGCCACTCGAGGTGGCAGATCGTCGCGGCGAGGGACATCTGACGCTTCTGCTCGTCCTCGTCCCAGTCGCTGACGGTCGACCCCGATTCGACCGTGCCGAGGCGGTTCGCCGCGCCGGCCTGGTAAAGCATCGCTTCGACGATCGACGTCTTGCCCGTGCCGCGGTGGCCGACGACGGCGACGTTGCGGATCTTCCCCTGCTCGACTGCCATGCGCTGATTCCCTCCCCGACGCTGTTTTGCCGGGGAGGATCCTAGCCTTCGAGCGCCGCCCGGGTGCCTGCGCCCGCGAGTCGGGCTTTGAGGCGGAGGATCGCCTTCGTGTGGAGCTGCGAGACGCGCGACTCGGTGACGCCCAGGACCTCGCCGATCTCGCGGAGCGTCAGCTCCTCGTAGTAGTAGAGCGTGACGACGAGCTTCTCGCGTTCCGGCAGTCGGGCGATCGCCTCGCCGACTGCTTCTTTCATCTCCGTTTGCGACAGCGAGCCCTGCGGGTCCGGCGCGTCCGTATCCTCGATCGTGTCGATCAGGGCGACCTGGTCGCCGCCGCCGGTGTTGACCGTCCAGAGCTCGTCGAGGGCCGCGATCGAGGAGCGCGAGATGTCCGTGAGGCTGTCTTCGAGGTCCTCCTCGGTGATGCCGAGCTTCTCGGCGATCTCCTCGTCGTTGGGCGCGCGGTGGAGCTTGCGCTCGAGCTCGGCGATCGCGCGCTCGATGTCGCGGGCACGCGCACGCACGGAGCGCGGCACCCAGTCCATAGCGCGAAGCTCGTCGATGATCGAGCCCTTGATCCGCGCGATCGCGTAGGTCTCGAACTTCACGTCGCGGTCAGGGTCGTACCGCTCGATCGCGCCGATCAGGCCGAGCAGTCCGTACGAGATCAGGTCGTCGTCGTCGACGTGCGCGGGGAGCCCCGAGCCGAGCCGGCCCGCGACGTACTTGACGAGCGGCGCGTACGTCAGGATCAGCCGGTCGCGGAGCCCCTTCGAGTCCGGGTTGGCGCGGTACCGCCGCCAGAGAGTCTGGGTGTCCTCGGCTTCCGCCACCGGTGCAGAAGGATACGGAGTCTTTCGGCGCTACCTAAGGGCCCGGGCCGCCATGGTGGCGAGCCAGACGGCGAGAGCGGCCGCGGCGGCGGCGACGACGATCCGCCGAGCCTGTCCTGCGTCGCTGGAGAGCGCCGCGTAGGCGACGCCGGCGAAGGCGATCGCCAGCAGTGCGAAGAGCGCTCCCAGGGCGCGTCGTTGGCTCACGCGCGACAGGATGGCGGAAAACGCCGGGCTACAATCCGGCGACCCAATAGGGGCGTAGCTCAGTTGGTAGAGCGGCGGTCTCCAAAACCGTAGGTCGGGGGTTCGAGTCCCTCCGCCCCTGTCATTCCCTCACGTTCCGCCCACTCATGAGCAATGCGTCAGGCGGAAGGATGCTCGCACAGCCCGAACGCCGCCTCGTTTGGACGTAGATTGGCGTTGCCTTGTCGAACTGGTACGAGGCTTGGGCAGATCGATACGCGGAGTGGTCGGCCGGCGTGACTGCTGACGTCCCGTTCTACGTCGCGCTTGCACGTGAGGCTGACGGGCTACTGGTCGAGCTTGCGGTTGGTAACGGGCGCGTTGCGATCCCGGTTGCTCAGGCAACGGGCAGGCGCGTGGTCGGGATTGACTCTTCTCCGGCGATGCTCGCGCAGGCGCGAGAGCGCGCGGTTGAGGCGGGAGTCGAGCTCGACCTACGCGAAGAAGACATACGGGAGGTTGAAATCGAGGAGCCGGCGGCGATGATCTACTGCCCCGGCCGGTCTCTGCTGCATCTGCCCACGTGGGCCGATCGCCGCCGCTGCTTTGAGTCGGTCGCCGCATCGCTTCGGCCTAACGGCCG
>VAYM01000073.1 GCA_005884945.1 Actinomycetota bacterium
CACCGGGTCCCACGCCGTCGGCGCAAGCGACGAGTGGTCGGACATCGACCTCTCGTTCGGGATCGGCGGGGAGCTCGAACCGGCGCTCGAGCGGTGGACGGCCATCCTGCAGCACGACTTTGCGGCGATCCACCACTGGGACCTGCCCTGGGGCTCGACGATCTACCGCGTCTTTCTCCTACCGGAGTGGTTGCAGGTGGACATCTCGTTCACGCCGGCAAGTGACTTCGGGCCGCGCGGGCCGAACTGGCGCACCGTCTTCGGCGAGACGGTCGAGGTCTCGCCGAGTGCGCCGGTCGCGTCCGGCGACCTCGTCGGTTGGGCCTGGGTGTACGCGCGCCACGTGCAGACGTGCATCGAACGAGGGAAGCCCTGGCAGGCGGAGTGGGCTCTCAGCGGCATCCGCGACAACGTGCTCGCGCTCGCATCGCTGCGCCACGGCTACATCACGCGCTACGCGAAGGGCGCCGACCTGCTGCCGCCGGAGCTCACCGCTCCGCTCGAGGCCGCGCTCGTCCGCTCGCTCGACGAAGCGGAGTTGCGGCGCGCTCTCGCTGCCGCATGCGACGCACTGGCCGACGAGGTCGATCGCACGGATCCAGAGCTCGGAAAGGCGCTGCGACCGATGCTGAGCGAGCTCGTGTCAGGCCGAGACGTAGGGCTTGCCGGCCCGCTCGAGCGGTAGGCCGCGCTCGCGCCACTCGTCCTTGCCCCCGGCGTAGTGCCGGACGTTCGTGTAGCCGAGCTCGATCAGCCGCGTCGCCGTTCGCACCGAGTCGTCACAAGCCGGGTTCGTGCAGTAGACGACGATCTCTGCCTGGCGGTCGGGAAGCCGCCGCCCGATCGTCTCGGGGCCGATCGCGCGCAGCGGCAGGTTGATCGCGCCCGGCAGGTGCGAGTGGGCGTAGACCATCGGCGCGAGGGCGTCGACGAGGATGACGCTGCCGTCCTCCATTTTGGCGAGGAGCTCGTCGGTCGCGATCGTCGGGCGCTCCATCAGGAAGATGCTAGAGCCGGACGCCCGAGCGATCGCCGATCTTCCGCACGCTGGACAATGACCAGCGATGAGTTTTCCCGCGTCGTTTCGTCTGAACCGCATCGGAACGAAAAAAGGAGACTGAAATGGCCAAGATCATCGTCACCGAGTTCGTCTCCCTCGACGGCGTCATGGAAGACCCGGGCGGCGCGGAGGACTTCAAGCACGGCGGCTGGACGTTCGAGATCGACCGCGGCGAGGGCGACAAGTTCAAGCTGGACGAGACGATGGACACGGCAGCGCTGCTGCTCGGCCGCAAGACCTACGAAGGATTTGCTGCGGCGTGGCCCTCGCGCGAGGGCGAGTTCGCAGACAAGTTCAACAACATGCCCAAGTACGTCGTCTCGTCGACGCTCGAGAGCCCGGAGTGGAACAACTCGACGGTGCTGAAGGGCGACGTCGTCGAGGCGGTCAAGAAGCTGAAGCAAGAGCAAGACGGCAACATCGTCGTCCACGGCAGCCGCCAGCTCGCGCAGACGTTGCTCGAGAACGACCTGGTCGACCAGCTCAACCTGATGATGTTTCCGGTCGTGCTCGGAAGCGGCAAGCGGCTGTTCGGCGACACGGCCGACAAGAAGCGGCTGCAGCTCGTCGAGTCGCGCACGGTCGGCGACGGCGTGCTGATTCTCGTGTACGAGCCGGCGAACTAAGCGCGCGCGGCGCGATCGCGTCTCGCTCACGACTGACAAGACGGCGCGTTACGTTTCCGCCGTGAGCGCAGGCGACGAGCTGGCGCGCGGACGGGCCGCTTCCGCAGCGTTCGCATGGACCGAGGCGTACGACTCGCTCGCGCGCGCCGACGAGGCGGAGCCGCTCTCCGCCGACGACCTCGAGCTGCTTGCGACGGCCGCCTACATGCTGGGACGCGAGGACGACTGGATGCAGATCCTCGAGCGCGCGCATCAGCGACACCTTGAAGCCGGAGCGCAGCTGCGCGCAGCACGCTGCGCGATCTGGATCGGCATGAACCTCGCCACCCGCGGGGCGCTCGGCCCGGCGAGCGGCTGGCTCGGGCGCGGGCAGAGGCTCGTCGAGCGCGACGGAAGTGACTGCGCTGAGCAGGGATACATGCTTCTCCCGGTCGCCTTTCAGCGCGATTCCGCGGGCGACGTCGACGGCGCGGCGTCCACCGCCGCCGCAGCCGCGGAGATCGGCGAGCGTTTCGGCGACGCCGATCTCTCCGCGCTCGCCGCGCACCTCGAAGGAGAGTTCCTCGTTCACAGCGGCAGGGTGCGCGAAGGGCTCGCTGCGCTCGATCAGGCGATGGTCGCGGTCACCGCAGGCGAGGTTTCGCCCGTCGCGAGCGGCATCGTCTACTGCGGCGTGATCCTCGCGTGCGAGGACGTCTACGAGCTGCGCCGAGCGCAGGAGTGGACGGCCGCGTTGACGCGCTGGTGCGAGCGGCAGCCGGAACTCAGGGCCTTCACCGGGCGGTGCCGCGTGCACCGCGCGCAGCTGATGCGCTTACGCGGCGCGTGGCCCGAGGCGCTCGAGGAGACACGGCGCGCGGAGGAGCGGTTCGAGGACGCGATGAACCGCGCCGCGGCGGCAAAGGGGTACTACCTGCGCGCGGAGGTCCACCGACTCCGCGGCGAGTCGCGAGACGCCGAGGCTGCCTATCGCGAGGCGAGCCGACTCGGTCTCGAGCCGCAGCCGGGGCTCGCGCTCCTTCGGCTGGCGCAAGGAAACGCCGACGCCGCCGCGGCGGCACTCCGCCGCGCGCTCGCGCAGACCGACGACCGTCTCCAGCGCGCGGGGTTACTGCCGGCATGCGTGGACGTCGAGCTGACGGTCGGTGACGTCGATGCCGCGGAATCCGCCTGTCGGGAGCTCGCGGCGACGGCTGCAGACTTCGGCACTGAGATGCTCGGTGCGATGGCGACACACGCGCGCGGTGCCGTCGAGCTGGCGAAGGACGACGCGGCGTCCGCCCTCGCGACGCTGCGTCAAGCGTGGCGCGCGTGGGACGAGCTCGAGGCGCCGTACGAAGCCGCGCGCACGCGCGTGCTGATCGCTGCCGCCTGCCGAGCCGCAGGTGACGACGATGGATGGGCGCTCGAGCTCGACGCGGCGCGGAATGCTTTCGAGGAGCTTGGTGCTGCACCCGATCTCGCGCGGATCGACGAGCTCACCGGCGCGGGTTCTGCCTACCACGGGCTGACCGCGCGCGAGGTCGAGGTGCTCCGGCTCGTCGCGACCGGCAAGAGCAACAAGGAGATCGCCGCGATGCTCGTGATCAGCGAGCACACGGTCTCGCGGCACGTGCAGAACATCTTCACGAAGCTGCGCGTGGTGTCGCGGACGGCAGCCGCAGCGTTCGCGCACGAGCACGATCTCGTCTGATTTTCGCGCCTGGTCAGAATTGACCACGCACAGACGTCCTCAGTTGGCGAATCCACGCGATGCCGCAGCGCTTGCTGCTCCCTACCTTCGAAGAGAACGCGACCGAAGGAGAGAGTCATGGCAACGGATGTGGAGCGCTTCGACACGATCGTCATCGGCGGCGGCCAGGCGGGGCTCGCGATGGGTTACTACCTGAAGAAGCAGGGGCGACCGTTCGCGATTCTCGACGCGAACGAGCGGATCGGCGGCTCGTGGCGCACCAGGACGTGGGACTCGCTGCACCTGTTCACGCCTGCGCGGTACGACGGTCTCCCGGGCTGGCCGTTCCCGGCGCTCGGATGGTCGTTCCCGACGGCGCGCGAGACTGCGGACTACCTGGAGGCATACGCGGACCGGTTCGAACTGCCCGTACAGACCGCCACGAAGGTCCAGCGTCTGTCCAGGAACGGCGACGGCTTCCTCATCGACGCCGGGGATCGCCGGTTCGAGTCGACCAACGTCGTCGTCGCGACGGGCTTCTACGGAACGCCGTCGATCCCGGAGTTCGCGAGCGAGCTCGACCCGCGCATCGTGCAGATGCATTCGATCGCATATCGGAACCCGTCACAGCTGCAACCGGGCGGCGTGCTCCTCGTCGGCGCCGGAAACTCGGGTGCCGACATCGCAATGGAGCTCTCGTCGTCCCACCGGACGTGGTTGTCGGGTCGGGACAAGGGTGAGGTGCCGATTCGGATCGAGAGCCGGCGCGCACGTTTCGTCCTCCCAATCATGTGGTTCGTCGCGTCACACGTCCTGACCGTGAAGACGCCGCTCGGGCGGAAGGTTCGTCCGCATGTCCTCGCGAGCGGCGCGCAGCGCATTCGCGTGAAGAGGAGTGATCTCGATGCCGCCGGCGTCGAGCGCGTTCCGAAGACGGTCGGCGTGCGCGACGGTCTGCCGGTCCTCGAGGACCGCCGCGTCGTGGACGTCGCGAACGTGATCTGGTGCACCGGGTTCCGTCAGGACTTCGGCTGGATCGACGTACCCGTGCTCGACAAGAACGACGAGCCGCTGCACGACCACGGTGTCGCGGGCGAGGACGGTCTCTATTTCCTCGGGCTCGACTTCCTCTACTCGTTCGCGTCGGAGAACGTCGGCGGAGTTGGACGCGACGCGAAGTGGATCGCGAGGCACATCGCGCGGAGCCAGCGCGACATCGGTCGCTCGTGAGCGCTCCGCTGGGGCTCTGGATCTGGCAGGTCGACTATCCGGATTGGCGTCCCGGCCTCAGGCAACGGACGATCGTCTTCGCGGACGCCATGACAGCCCCGGAAAAGTGAGCTGCACGTGTGGGCATCGCCGTGGCACGAGGAGCGCGTCGTGTCGGCGTTGCGTTGCCATGCTCGAACTGCCCGTCGAGCGCGTGATCGTTTCGAACGGCGAGCCCGTGCATGAGCGAAACGAATTCGGGCGCGCACTCGGGCGTACGCCTTGGGGCGAGAGCTGAGTCAGCGCGCGTCGCGCGACCAAGCCGGCGGCTCGTAAGGGCGGCCCGGAAGCCCGCCGACGAGGAACAACGTCGTTGGAGTCTCGAGCGCGTACGCCTCGCGGTGCACGTCGGGCGCTGCAAAGAGCACCTCGCCGGTGCCGACCTGGGTCTCCTCGCCGTCGCAGACGAAGCGCGCACGGCCCTCGACGACGAGGTACAGCTCTTCCTGGCCGTACGCGGACTCGTCGTGTGGAATGACGAGCGGGTTCCCCGCCGATGCGGAGAACGCGTTGCAGCCGAACGAAGAAAGCCCCAGGTAGCGGCGGACGGCATACGCGCGGCGATCGTTCTCGGGGAAGCGCTCGGCGAAGTCGGCCCATCGCTGCGCAGCGGCGGGATCGCGCCGTTGAACGGCTTCCCATTCCTGCTCGGGCGTGAGCTCGCGACCGGGAACCGGGATCTCGTGCGAGCCCGGAATCTCCGTCAGCTTCGCCTTCCGCCAACTGCTCGTCACGAGGCGATGATCGCATGCCGACGCATTGCGCTCAGACAATGGCCGTTCGTCGCTCGGCGAGCGGACTTATCCCGAGCCGCTGCTTGGTGGAGGAAGTACTGGCGGTGGCGCGTGAGACGTTGAACGTGCAGCTACCGTTCGCCGCGATGGGCTCAGCGCTTCCTTCTGCAGCCCGCCAAGAGGATCGCTGCGGCAAGTCCGACAGCGATGAAGACGCGACGTCGCCTTGCGTACGCCTCGTGCGCCACCTGGTCCTGGTAGCGCGAGAGCTGGTCGCCGAGGTACGCGAGAAGCTCGAGGAGCGTGATCCCGGGATCGTGGACGTTGTGATCCGTCCAGTCGCTCACGGGAGTGTGAAGCGATAGACGCGCGCGTCGTGCGGTCCGAACCAGTCCTGGAACCCGCCGTTCGCGACGGTCACGAGCCGGAACGCCTGCTTCGTCGGATCGACCGGCGGCGACAGCGGCCGCTGCACGTACTCGAACATCACCTCCGTCTGTCCGTCCTTCCTCGTCAGGGAATCGACGTCGTTCGCGCTCGTCGTCACCTGGTTCGGCGCGTTCGGCGCGACGAGCGCTGGGCCGACCGACGGAGACGTCAGCTCGATCAGGAGCGGGTGCAGCACCGTCTGCCAGAAGAACCAGTTCCAGCCGAGCTGCGCGTCGCGCGGACGCATGACCGTCGTGAAGTCGCCGCCGTAGAAGACGAGTCCGCGCGCTCCGGCGACGATCGCCTGATACGCCATGAACCGCTCCTCGAGCAGCGTCGGGAAGCGCGGAACGTTGCCGGGGTGCTGCTGGTTCTGGATCACGCCGCTCCACGCGATCTGCAGCGTCATCCACACGGGCTTTCCTCCGGCGGCCGTGACCATCTTGCGCGTCATGTCGCCGACGACGCTGATGTCCTTGTTCGGGAGATCCGTGTGCACGCCCGGCGGATACGAGACGGGATAGACGTCCGCGCCGGTGATGTCGAATGCGGGCCGGTACGGCGTGAGGCTCGCGGCGGTGCCGAGCGGCGCCTGTGTGATCACGACGGGATGGTTCGGATCGAGCGCCTTCAGCTTCTGGTACGCGCGGACGAGCCCGGCCGCGGGAACCGGGCTCGGCCGGTTCGGGTTCGCCGGTTCGTCGACACCCTTGTAGACGCCGAGCGCGGCGTGGGCTTTGAGGCCGTTCGCGATCTTCTTGAGCAGCTGCTCGTTCGTCGAGTTCGGCGTCGTCGGCAGGTTCGCGACCTCGCCGAGCTGCAGCCAGCAGTGGAAGCCCTTTGCCCCTGCTGCGTCGAACACGGTCTTGACCTGCGCGATCTGCGCGTCGATCTGTCCGAGGTCCCACTCGACGAGCCTCGTGCGGATGAAGTTCACGCCCGCGCTCTTGACCTCGTTCCAACCGTCCGTTCCGCTGGGCGTCGCCCCGCCGACCGGCGGCGGATTCGACAGCGCGATCGGAAACACCTTCGCGCCGTCGACGAGCAGACAGCCCGTGGACTGGTCGATGCTGACGGCCACCATGACCTCCCCGGTTCGTTAACGCGAGCGTAACGCTCTTCGGCCAATCGGGGAGTACGCTCGGCAGGAGTGCACCGTCAGTCCCTCCTGTTGATCGCCGTCGTTGCCGCCGTTCTCACCGCCACGGCTGCCAGCGCCGCTCCGGCCCGCGTCTTCCTGTCGGTCACGCCGACGGCCGTCCATCGGGGCCACTCGGTGCTGCTTCGCGGCAATGCGGGTTCGTGCCCGGTGGGCGACGAGGTCACGATCATCTCGCGCGCGTTCGCGCGGACGCACGAGTTCGCCGGCGTGCCCGCAGTCCTTGCGAGGGTGAGGAGCGGAGGAGCGTTCCGGCTCAGCACGCGCATCCCGACCGGGAAGCGCCCGGGCCTGTACGGCATCACCGCGCGTTGCGGAGGCGGAAACCTCGGCGTGCTGGTGCACTTGCGCGTGCTGCGCTGACCCTTCAAGCCGGGGCAGCTTCGCGCCGACGCGCTGACGCTGCACGGGTCTCCGTTTTGGGCCCTCGTCGCGCTCGCGGCGGCGCCAGGCGTCTACGTCCTGGGCAGGAACGCCGTGAACGTCTGGCGCGCTCGTCTCGTGATCACGGCCGACGAGGTGATCATTGCGGGAGTGACTCGCACGCACCACGTTCCGCTCGACCAGGTCGAAGGATTCGAGCCGCGGGTGGTGCGTTCCGGCATGAGGGCGAACGGGACGCCGACGATCGTCCTTCTCCGCCGTACGGCAGCGCCGATCGGGATCTACGCCCTCAAGCGCGAGGGCTTCGTCTGGAACTTCAAGAAGACGCTTCGCGAACTGGACTCGGCCGCGGCGGAGCTCAACGCGACGCTGGCAAAGGCACGCGCCGGGGCTGAGTACCGCGGGAGGAGGTAGCGGAGGGCCGTCGAAGGCGACGCGATGGGTCGCCGGCTGCTCGTCACAGCCGCAGTCGCCGCATTGATCGCAGCCTCGGTCGCGGATGCGGCAAGCGGTGATCGGAAGCGCCCGGATCCGAACGTGGCGGGTCTCCAGACCGCGCTCGCGATGCAACGTCTGTATCGCGGTCCGGTCGACGGCATCCTCGGTCCGAAGACGATTGCGGCGCTCAAGGCGTTGCAACAGCGGAGTCGCTTCGCAAGCAGCAACGTCCTCGGCACTCGCACATTGGCGGCGTTGGGGAAGCTCGGTAGGCCGCGCTACGGGACGCGCGCGCTTCGGCAGGGCCTGGTCGGTCTCGACGTCGCCGGACTGCAGTTCGAGCTTCACTACCACGGCTTCCCGACTCGCGGCACCGCCGTGTTCGATGCGCGGACGCGCGCTGCTCTGATCGGCTTTCAGCGCTTTGCCAGCCTGCGCGCAGACGGCGTCGCCGGGCGCGGGACGTTCGCCGCACTCGATCTCCCGCCGCCGGCTACGCCAAGCCTGCGTTCGCCGCTCCCGCTCGTCCAGCACGCAACCGCAGTCGGGAACGCAGTCGAGCTGTCCTGCCCATACGCGACCGCTGTCGCAGCTGTCGTTGCGGGGACGGTCGTCTTTGCGGCGAACCGTCCGCACGGCTACGGCTACACGGTGATCACACGCGACGCGCGGGGACTCGAAGTGCTCTATGCGCACCTGGCGCGCATCGACGTCCGGCCGCGACAGCGTGTCGTCCCCGGTGCGCTCGTCGGACTCGCGGGGTGGACCGGCAAGGCGCGCGCGCAGACGAGCCTGCGGCTCGAGCTCCGGTTGCGCGGAGCGGAGCTGAACGCGTACGCCGCCGTTCGTTAAGGCGTCCGCCGGTAGACGCCGGCGCTCCGGTCGAGCAGACGTTCGTCGACCTCGGCTTCCGCGTACTGGGGGTCCGGTTCGAAGCGGCCCGCGAGGAGACCGACGAGCGTCGCCGAGCGGGTAGAAGATTGCTGCACGATGACGGAAGCCTGCCAGAACCGATGATCGTCTCCATGCACGTCGCGAGCGGCGCAGCGATGGGCGCGCTCGTCCGCTCGCCTCGGCGTGCGCTGTTGATCGGTCCGTTCCTGCACCTCGCCGGCGATCGCGTGCCGCACGAGGACATTCCGAGCCTGCGGTTCGAAATCGCGAGCGGCGCGGCGTGCGTGCTGCTGCTGGCGGTGCGGCGAGGTCCGTTCGACGCGGCGACCATCGGTGCGCTTGCAGCGTCCGCGCCCGACCTCGAGCACGTGGTGCCGTGGCTTCGCCCGCGGGGTCAGAAGCTGTTCCATGGTCGGCACGGCTGGCATCGGACGGGACGGTTCTCCGCCTCTGCCCAACTCGTCCTCGCGGGCGCGATCGTGGGCGTGCTGGCGCGCTGAACCGCGACCGGCTACGAGAGGTTCTGGTCCCCGCGGAGGACGACGTCGGCATGCTCGGCCGGGCGCTCACGCTCGATGTAGCGGTCTTCTCCTTCGATCCACTGCTCCCATTGAGACCGCATGTGTTCGCCGTCGCGCTCGACGCCGCGCTGGAGTCGAAGGTCGCGCGGCGTCTCGATCCAGATCGAGTATGCGAGATATGGCCGGAACCCCTCGCGGGACGCCGTGACGCCTTCGAGGATCACGATTCCCGACGGCTCGATCACCACCGGCTCGCGCTGCTCGCCGCCCCAGCTCGTCGGCTGGTAACGGGCAGGTTCCCCTGCGGCGAGTGGCTTCAGCGCACGTTCGATGAGATCGGGCCACCAGTCGACGGGGTTCTCCCAGCTCGCGAAGTCGTCGGTGTGGATGATCTGCGCATCGAGCTCTCGCGCGAGCCGGTCAGCGAGGCTGCTCTTGCCTGCGCCGCCAGGCCCGTCGACGGCGACAATCCGAGTGCGTACACCCGTGGGGGCATGCGCCGAGCGAACTGCGTCGAGAAGTGTTCGGACGCCGTGATTCACTAGCCATCCGGATACGAGTCGTCACAGTCATCCAGCCGCGAGCCATGGAGTGCCAATACTCGGCGTTCAATCTCTTCTCGCTGCTCCATATTCACGCGGGGCGAATCATTCATCCTGAGGCGTTCACTCCGCGACGCGATGCTCGATTGTTCGGCAGGAGCTTCGGAAAGGGCCGCGGCGACGGCCGACCCGACGAGCGACTGGTGGCGAAGCGAAGCCAGTGGAACCCACAACACGCCGCCGGGAAGCTCCTCCGCGAGCCCCGCGGCGACTTGCAACGCCAGTCGCGTCTTTCCGGTGCCTCCCGTGCCCGTGAGCGTGAGCAGTCGCGAGCTGCTCGCGCGCGCGAGGACAGTCTCGAGCTCGCGCCGCCGGCGGAGGAACGGCGCCGGCTGGACCGGCAGGTTCGTGCGATGCAGCGTCACCCTGCGTGTCGATCTCGATCCCGCCGTGCGACGCGAACGAGAATCCGAGGCGTTGAAAGCCCGACGGGGCGGCCTTGGTGTTACTCGGCGCAGGTGATTCCGTGTTTCCGCATGACCTCGCCCAGCGCGGCAAAGTCAGGCGGGCCGCCGATGGCAGCGTTGAGGATCGCGGCCACCTCTTCGAAGTAGTCGGGGCCGAGGATGCCGGGCGTGACGATCGCGAGCGCTTTCGCGTCGACGTCACCCGTGTTGTCGAAGTGGTGGACGGCGCCGCGGGGGATCAAGAGCGCCTCCCGGGGGCCGACGTCGATCGGCGTGCCCTCGACGATCCAGGTCAAGACACCTTCGAGCCCGTAGATCGTCTCCTCGTAGCCGTTGTGGCTGTGGCCGGCGGCGACCTTCGCGCCGGCGGGGACGTCGAACTCGAAGACGGCGACGGATCCTGCTGATTGGTCGCCCTCGACGAGAAAACGGATCGTCAGGTCTCCGACCTTGATCTCGTTGCGCATCGTCGTTGCCATTGTCGTTCCTCCTATTTGCTCCAGGGTGGTAAAGTGACTTGACGATACATGGTCTCGAAGAACTCGTCAAGTCGTTTTACGAGCTCCGACACGGCGCCGGTGGGGCCGCCGCTGATCGGCGCGCTTCTCCGTCTCCCATGGGAAACGGTGCAGCAGCGGATGCTCGAACGGCTGCACGAGCGCGGCTTCGACGACCTCGACGCAGCGCACCTGAACGTCTTCCAGTACCCCGGACCGCAGGGCGCGAGGCCTTCGGACCTGGCCGCTCGACTGCGGATGAGCAAGCAGGCGCTCAATTACCTCCTCGGTGAGCTCGAACGCCTCGGCTACGTCGAGCGCCGGCCAGATCCCGACGATCTACGTTCGAAGCGCGTCGCCGTCACGAGGCGGGGCAAGTCCGCGATCAACGTGATCCGCGAGGCGGTCGCGGAAATGGAGACCGAGTGGGGCCGACACCTCGGTGAGAAACGCTTCGCCCAACTCCGCGAGCTCCTCCTCGAGCTCAATCAGCGGTCGTAATCGACCGATTACTCGGAGGCTTAGCAGTCCGTGGGTGTCGACAGCTGCGTTCGACCCGCCTTTCCCGTTTGCCGCTGATCGATCGGTACGCCTTGCTCGTGTGAAAGAGGTAACCGCGCCCGCCGCAAACTGGAACCATCCGGGCGCGATCGTCGCCTGCGATCCGTACCGGTTGCTCGAAGGTCGTTGACCCACGCTCCAGGCCACCATTAGCATCGCCCGCATGTCCGAGTCCATCGCGGCGGCAAGTCTGCGCGAGGTGCTCGAAGCTCTCAGTGCGCGCGACCTCGATCGGGTCAGCGCCGTCGTCGACGAGAACTTCGAGTTCGTGGACGTGGGTGGCGGCGAAACCATGCACAACCGCGAGGAGTGGCGCGCTTTTTGCGATGTCTTCGTCACGGCCTTCCCCGATCTCACGCAGGACGTGCGGCTGCTCGTCGACGCCGGCGAGTACGCCTTCGCGGAGGTGGTTGCTCGGGGCACGCACACGGGCCCGTTGGCCACACCCGATGGTGACATTGCCCCGACCGGCCGCACAATCGAGATTCCTTTCTGCGTGGTGATGCACGCACGCGACGGACTACTTGTCGACGGGCGTGAGTATTACGACGCGGGGACGCTGCTCGGACAACTCGGGCTCACGGCAGCCTAGACGTCTCTCTACACGTAGCGTTCGGAGGGCGGGCCGACGATCTCCATCGCGTGCGCGCGGGCGATCTCGGCGAGCTCGCCTTCGTCCACGTCGTCACGACGCAAAGCCGAGGCGAGATCGTCGAAGTACCCGACCATCGCGGCGGGGAAATAGAAGTTGAGCTTGCGGCTCGGCACGTCGCCGACCCGGAAGCCGTGCCGGGCGCCGAGCGGGATGAAGACGAACGATCCCGCCGGGCACGCGAACTCGCGGTCTTCGAGGTACATGATGTACTCGCCCTCGAGGACGTAGAACGCTTCGGCCGCGTCGTGGTGGACGTGCATCGGCGGCCCGAATCCGGGTGGTTCGCCGGCCTCGAGCACCGAGACGACACCGGCCGTCTGGTCGGCGTCGGCTTTGACCGTCATTTCGAAGTCTCCCAGGTCGATCGACCTTCCTTCCCCGGGACCGACTACGTAGGGCCGAGCATCTTCCGTCATGGCGGCGAGGCTTTCACGCCGTCGCTCAGCGGTCAACGACCGAGCTCGCCGGTCGTCGTGGACGTCACGCGAGCGTGCTGGCCCTCAGTCCGACGGAGCGTAAGCTTGAGCCATGGATCAACCGGACTGCCGTCGCGGACGACCGAACCTCTTCAAGAGGATCGTCGCCGCGCTCTTCGGCAGAGGGCCTCGCTACGAGGACCGAAGCGGCTGGGGCGACCTGCCGCCCGACATCGGTGTCCGGGAGCCGCGCAGGCCGCGCCCCTCGAGCACGGGCGGCGCCGCAGTTCTGGATCCGCCGACGGATCTCTCGTAGACCGCGGCGGTCGGGCGGATGCCGAGCATCTTGGAGACGGAACGGCTTGTCCTCCGACGCTTCACGGAGGGTGACGTCGACGTGCTCGTCGAGCTGGACAGCGACCCATCCGTGATGCGATTCATCACCGGCGGCCGTGTGACGCCGCGGAGCGAGATCGAGGACGAAATCCTGCCGGCATTCCTCCGTCACTACGCGCGCTGGCCGGGTTGGGGTTTCTTCGCCGCAGAGGAAAGGGTGTCGGCGACATTCCTGGGCTGGTTCCACCTGCGCCCCGGCGACGGAGACCCCGACGACGAAGTCGAGCTCGGATACCGCTTGCGCAAAGAGGCGTGGGGAAAGGGCTATGCGACCGAGGGGGCGCGACCCTCATTGATTACGCCTTCGGCCTAGGCGCGCGACGAATCGACGGCGAGGAGGAGTGAGATGTCGAGTACGCGCTCCTGCGAGATGAGTGGCAAGCCTCGCGGGGCCGGACGTGCGACTACCACTTTGAGCGCCGACCGCGGCGGCTCGTATAGAGCAGCTTCGGTTGCGCCGACTTCATCCCCGCCTGCTCGAACTGCTCCGTATGGCCGAGGCGGCGTGCGACGTGGCTCGTCTCCGCCTGCTGCTCGGGGAGGACGAACGTGATCGCCGTTCCGTCACGGCCCGCGCGGCCCGTGCGGCCCGTGCGATGGACGTAGCCCTTGTCCTCGGCGGGCGGGTCGAAGTTGATCACGTGCGTGACGTCGTCGAGGTCGAGGCCGCGCGCGGCGACGTCCGTCGCGACGAGCGTCGTCACCTTGCCGCTCTCGAAGCGCTCGAGCGAGCGCTCCCGTGAGCGTTGCGACATGTCGCCGTGCATCGCGAGCGCACTGACCCCGGCGCGGCCGAGCTTCTGCACCAGCCGGTCCGCGCCGCGCTTCGTGCGCACGAAGACGAGCGTGAGCCCATCGGATGCGCGGAGATGCTCGACGAGCGTCTCCACCTTCGTATCGGTCGTGACCGGGACGAAGCGGTGCTCGGTCTCGCCGGGCGCGTTCGCGGACAGCTCGGCCTCGAAATGCGCGGGGCTGGTCGTGTACGCACGCGCGAGCTTTCCGACGTCGCCGTCCAACGTGGCCGAGAAGAACATCGTCTGGCGATTGCGCGGCAGGCGGCGGACGATCCGGTCGACCTGCGGCTGGAAGCCCATGTCGAGCATCCGGTCTGCCTCGTCGAGGACGAACGTCCGGACGTGCGAGAGGTCGACGAGCCGGCGCTCGGCGAGATCCTGGAGGCGACCGGGAGTCGCGACGAGGATGTGTGCGCCCTTGACGCGCTTCGCCTGCGCGCCGATCGGGACGCCGCCGTACGCGGCCGCAACCTTGAGCCCCTTGGTGGGTGCGAGCGCCTCGAGCTCGTCGGTCACCTGAGCAGCGAGCTCGCGCGTCGGCACGAGCACGAGCGCCGAGGGCCGCGGATCGGTCGCGACTGTGCGCTCGACGATCGGAATCGCGAAGGCGAGCGTCTTTCCGGATCCGGTGGGAGACTTGGCGAGCACGTCGATCCCGGCAAGCGCGTCGGGAAGGACAAGCGCCTGGATCGGAAACGGCTCGGTGATGGAACGGTTCGCGAGCACGCCGACGATGTCCGAGGACACGCCGAGGTCGCGGAAAGACTCGTGGTGCATGTTGTTCGACTCCTTTACGGGTTCGAGACTTGCCGACCTCGAAACACCCGAAGGAGGAACGAGAAGCTCATCTCACCGGGCGGCGGAATTGCCGACCGTGCTCCCACATTAGCAGTGGAATGGCCTTTCAGTTCGCCCTGCGGAGCTCGGCCGCGATCGCCTGACACGCGCGCTTGAGAGCACTTCGATGTCACAACACGCCGTAGGCCCAAAGGGCGAGGACGATCGGCGCACCGAGCGCCATCCCGAACACGACGAAGACGTCAACGAGATCGACCTCCTCTTCAGGCGCGACGGCGAGCTCTGCGATCGGGCCGTTGCCCATCGCTCCGATCGCCAGAGCTCCGGCACTGAACCCGACCAGCATCCACGCGCCGCGCACGTCCTTCGCGATGTCCTTGCCCGGGAAGAGCCAATGCCCGTAACGCACCGCGAAGGCGACGACAGGTGCGAACCAGACGAGAACGATCAGCGCTTCCACGATCCCTCTGACGGTCGTGTGCCGGTCGAAGAACGAGCGCGTGCGGCGCGCGATCCCGTGCGAGGCGCTGAAGCGCCTGACGGGGTCGTTGACCTTGCGGAGCACGAACGCGAGTACGCGGAAGGGCCACTCGAGCACTCGGTAGATGAGGCGGGCGATGCCTACGCCGACGACTTCGCCGAACCCCTCGTATTCGATCTCTCGTCGGAGGCGGCGAAATGCGCTCTCGTCCTTCCACGCTGCCGAAGGCCGGTCACTTGGCGGCGACGCGCGAACGCTCTGCCAGAGCAGGCTGTCGGAGTCGTCCTTCGTCTTCGGTGGTCCCGGTTCTTTCGTCGCCCACCGCCCGTCTGCTGCTTCCCGCTTCGCCGGATGCTACTTCGGCACGTCACGGTCTGCTGGCCCGCGAGGACAGCGCCAAATCAGCGAATTGCGTGCCAACTGCCGCCCCGAGCAGGCGCAAGCGAAGCTGGAGAAACGCGCGCCCGAGTAAGGCCGTTCCTAGGTGGAACCGAGCCCGGAGAGTGCGTTTCGAACGCGCTCCCCGAGTAGCTCGAGCCGTTCGACCGGTTCGTTGCTGAACACGAAGCGGACATGGCGGTCCGCGACCTCGCCGCCCCAGCCTCGCATCGGCGTCGCGGCGACCTTCTGCTCCAGCAACGCATCGGAGACTTGCGCGCAGTCGAGTCCCAGCGCCGCCACGTCGAGGAGCAGCGACCACGAGCCCGCCGGGCGAACGGCGGGCAGGCCGTCGAGTTGTCGCAGCGTCTCGTCGCGCCGCCTCTGCCACTCCGCGTTCGCGGCTGCGAGTCCGTCGTCGGCGATCGTGAGCGCGACGCGAGTGCCGATCTGGTTGAAGCCGCTCGGCACGAGTCCGTTGTAGATGTGGACGCGCGAGACGTCGTTCACGAGCTCGCCGGGCGCGACGACCCAGCCGATGCGCCACGCGATCATCCGCTGCTCGAGCGTCGGACAGCCGACCGTCACAGTCCGGTCGCGCATGCCGTCGAGCGCGGCGGGATGCCTGACCGTGCGGCCGTCGAACAGCACGCCCTCGAAGCAGGCCAGGTACAGGAGCCAGATGTCGTGCTCGCGGCACAGGGACGCGATCGCGTCCCACTCCTCGCCGCTCGCGACCCAGCCCGTCGGGAACGACGGGTTGTTGACGAAGACGACGCGCGTGCGAGCGGTCACGGCCGAGGAGAGCACGTCGAGGTCGAGCCGCCACTCGCCGTCGGCGACGCGGAGCGGGACGAGCCGCGGCACGGCGCCGACCAACCGGACGCGGTTGATCATCCCCGCGTAGGTCGGGTCGGTCACGATCACCTCGTCGCCCGGGTCGGTGAGGCAGAAGAGCGCGTCGAGCATCGCGTCGCCCTCGCCGCAGGTGATCACGATCTCGCCCCGACCGTCGTAGCGCGGGCCGCCGCGCCGCTCGATGAAAGCGGCGACCGCCTCCTTCAAGTCGTCGCG
>VAYM01000074.1 GCA_005884945.1 Actinomycetota bacterium
ACGCTCGATGCAGGCGACGCTCGCACCGAGCTGCGCGGCGCGGATCGCAGCGGTGTAACCGCCAGGGCCGCCTCCGAGGACCGCGACGTCGACGTCCATCACGGCCGATGGTACAGACCGATGAGCTCTCTCCAGACGCGAGGCTCCGTCAGCACGTCCACGTTGTCGGAGACGGCGTCGATCGAGCCGGCGAGATGCTCGACGGCCCGGACCTCGGGGTCGGACACGGCCTCCCGCAGGGAGTCGACGAAGCGGTCCGCAAAAAGCACGCGAAACGGGCGACCCCAGAACTGCCGCACCGTCGGATCGACCGGCTCGGTGGCGCCGAGCTCGTTGTGGCGGCGCGCGACCGACTCGAACGCGTGCACGAGCGCGTCTTCGCGTGCGGGCCACTCGGAAGCGGCGAGTGCGGCGTCGAGGGCGGCTCGCTCCGGACGCTCCAGTCGCGCGTACGCGGTCCCTAGCCATTTCGGATAGGGCGGATAACGTCGTTCTTGCAACAGCGAGAGGCGCATCAGGTCGCGGACGAGCGACGCGGCGATGATCCGCGAGCCGAGATCGTCACCGCGGGTCGCCGTTCGGCCGATCAGGTGCTCGAGCTGCGCGATGCGTCGCCAGTGGCCCGCCATCACGAGCAACCAGACGTCGTGCGGAAACCACGCGAGCAGGTCCCGGACACGTGTCAGGTCGCCCGTCGAGTCATGGAAGACATCGCCCGCCGTCGTCTCGAGCAGGCGCTGCGTCGGCGTGACGAGCCAGTCGGCGACGCCGAAGCCGTCCAACGGATCGAGGCCGAGGCGTTGGCGCAGGTACTCGTCGAGTACAAGCGTCTCGACTCGGTGATTCACCGGTCCTGCCTCGATCGCCGCCATGCGCCGAGGGTCGGCCCCTGATCGCGAACGAACAGCTGGACGCGCGGTCCCCACTGATGGTCGCGGGAGGTCTCGTCGTCGTACCCGAGGACCTCGGAGCTCCAGCCGATGAGCGCTGCCGCGTGCTCGAGCTCGGGAAAGTCGCGTTCGAGGATCGGCCGCACCGCTTCGGCGTAGAAGCGACGCGACAACTCCAGGCCCTGCACTACAAAGCGGCCTTCATCGTCACCGTCCCGTCCTTCTCCTCAACGGAACGGAAGCCGTAGCGCTCGTACAAGCCGGTGCGGCCGCGCTCGGCACTGAGGCTGACGCCCGTGTGACCGTCCTTGCGCGCGCGCTCGAGCAGCGCGTCCATCAGCTCGGCGCCGAGACCCGCGCCGCGCCTGCTGGGGACGACGGCGATCGTGAGCTCCGGCGTCTGCTCGTCGACGAAGCCGAAGCCGGGCGCGCTCGCCGGGAAGATCCGGTACCAAGCCGCGCCGATCGGGCCGTTTTCCCACGCAATGAGACCCGCATCGCCCGGACGACCCCAGTTGTTGACGTAGCGCGCGACGGGGAGGTCAGGGTCTTCGTTCAGCCGCCAGTGATACGCGTGCTTCAGCATGTCGCGCAAGAACCGAACGTCTTGCGGCCCGGCTTGGCGAATCACAGGTCGAGTGTACGACAGCGGCGGGGGCTACAGCTCCTGCGCGAGCTGGACGCGATTGCCGTCCGGATCGAACACGTCGAGCAGACGCATCTCGCCGTGCAGCTCGAAGACGACGCCGACCTCGACGCCGTCCTTGCGGAGCCGCTCTGCTGCCGCCTTCACGTCCGGAACGTCGACGTGCGCGACGCCGCCGTCCTCCTGCGGTTCGCCTTCTGAGAGACCGATCTCCATCGCGCCGCGCTCCAGCTTCGACCAGCGCGAGTCCGCGTCGTAGAACATCTCCGTGAAGCCGAGCTTGTCCCGGTAGAACGCGCGGCCTGCATCGAGGTCACGCACGTGGTACCAGACGATCATCAGAGCGCGAGCCCGGGCTCTTCGAGGAACTGCTTGATGGTGGAGAGGAACGCAGCACCGGTCGCGCCGTCGACCGCCCGGTGGTCGCACGTCAGCGTGATCTCCATCCGCTGCCGCACGACCGGCTGCCCGTCGACGGCGACGACCTTGTCCTCCACGGAGCCGACGGCGAGGATCGCCGCCTGCGGTGGGTTGAGGACGGCGATGAACCGTTCGATGCCGTACATCCCGAGGTTCGAGATCGTGAACGTGCCGCCGTCGAGGTCGCCCTGCTGCAGCTTCCCGGCGCGCGCACGCTCGACGAGCTCTGCACGCGCGTTCGCGATCTCGCCGACGTTGAGGCGTTCGGCGGAACGGATGACGGGAACGACGAGGCCGTTCGGAATCGCGACGGCAATGCCGACGTTGGCCGTCGGGTAGAGCTCGATCGCGTCGCCTGTGTAGAGCGCGTTGACCGCGCGGTGTCGCATCAGTGCGGCTGCGCAGACCTTCGTCAGGAGATCGGAGAGCGTCGGCTTCGCACCGTCGGAGTGGAGCTCGACGAGCTTTGCGCGGACACTCTGCGCACGCTCCATGCCGACGGTGACGCCGAGCTGGAAGACGGGCGCCTGCCAGGCCTCGGTGAGCCGGCGCGCGATCGTCTTGCGCATCGAGGAGAGCTCTTCGCGAACGACGCCTTCCTCACCTTGCAACAGTCTGTTGCTTGGGATCGAAGGGACTGCTGCCGGTTGGGCAGGTGCGCCGGTAGCTGCCGCCCGTTCCACGTCCTCCGCGACGACTCGTCCCTCCGGGCCGGTTCCGACGACGTCGCCGAGATCGACGCCGCGCTCCCGCGCAATGCGCCTGGCGAGCGGCGACGCCTTGATGCGCCCGCCGTCGGAGATCGCGCGGCGCAGCTCCGTCACCTGGTCGCCCGCCGAAGCCTGACGGCCGCGCTCGCGCTCCGCTTCACGCGCGGGACCAGGGGAGCCTTCCTCCTGCGGCGTGTCGTCGACCTTTGCCTCCGCGGGCGTCTCGACCTGCTCACCGGCCTCGCCGATCACCGCGATCGTCTTCCCGACCGCCACCTCGCCGCCCTGCACCGCGATCTTCAGGAGCACTCCCGAGGCGTCCGCCTCGACCTCCTGCGTCACCTTGTCCGTGTCGAGCTCGTAGAGCGGCTCGCCCTTCTCGACGCTGTCGCCCTCGGACTTCAGCCACTTGACGATCGTCCCGGACTCCATCCCCTGCCCGAGACGCGGGAGCTTGATCTCAGTTGCCATCGTTACGCGCGAGCGTCCTGTTGATCGCCTCGAGCACGTCGTTGGCGTGCGGCACGCACCACTCCTCCATCACGGGCGCGAACGGGAGCGGCGTGAACGTCGCGCCGACGCGCTCGATCGGTGCGTCGAGCCAGTCGAACGCGCCGTACTGGATCACGGCCGCAACTTCCGCGCCGAAGCCCATGCGCGTCACCGCCTCGTGCGCGACGACGCAACGGTTCGTCTTCTTCACCGATGCGATCAGCGCCTCCTCGTCGAGCGGTTGCAGCGTGCGCGGATCGACCACCTCGACGGAGACGCCGTTCTTCTCCGCCTCGGCCGCGGCCGCCAACGCCTCGTGAACGAGGCGACCGGTCGCGATCACCGTCACGTCCTCGCCCTCGCGATGAACGCGCGCCTTGCCGATCGGAATCGGCTCGAGCTCCTCCGGCACCTCTTCCTTGACGCCGTACAGCGTCCGGTGCTCGAAGAACACGACCGGGTTGTCGTCGTAGATGGACGACCACAGGAGCCCGCGCACGTCTGTCGGCGTCGAGGGAAACACGACCTTCAGGCCCGGGATGTGCACGAACCACGCCTCGAGCTGCTGCGCGTGCTGGGCGCCCGGCGACCAGCCGCTGCCGCCCTGCGTCCGGAACGTGACCGGCACCGTCACCTGGCCGCCGGACATGTAGCGGTGCTTCGCCGCCTGGTTGACGATCTGCTCCGTCGCGAGCGTGAGGAAGTCCTCGTACATGATCTCCGCGACCGGCCGCATGCCCTGCACCGCAGCGCCGATCGCCGCACCCGCGAGCGCCATCTCCGAGATCGGCGCGTTGCGCACGCGTTCCGGCCCGAACTCGTCGAGCATCCCCTGCGTCACGCCCATCGAGCCGCCCATCTCGGCGATGTCCTCGCCCATGATGAAGACGTCGTCGTCCTGTCGCATCGCGCGCGACAGCGCGTCGCGCACCGCCTCGCGATAGGAGAGCTCAGGCATAGACATTCTTGAGCGCGTCTTCGGGCCGCGGATCGGTCCCGTTCTTCGCGAACTCGACGGACGCATCGACGATCTCCGTCACCTCGCGGTCGACCTCGTCGAACTCTTCGTCGGAGAGCTCGAGCCTCCCGCGGAGGTCCGTCAACGGATCGTGGTGCTCGCGAACGTCCTGTTGCTCTTCCTTCGACCGGTAGACCTGCGGGTCGCCGATGTAGTGCCCGTGGAGGCGGTACGTGTCGCAATGGAGGAGCACCGGCCCCTTCCCGGCGCGCGCATGGTCGAGCGCCTTCTTCGCGGCCTTGTACACCTGTTCCACGTCCTGGCCGTCGACCTTCATCGCCGCCATCCCGAAAGCCTCCGCGCGCTTCGAGAGGTCGCGGATCGGCGAGTGCTGCCGTTCCGGAGTCGACTCGGCCCACTTGTTGTCCTCGAGGACGAAGACGGCGGGAACCTTCCAGAGCTGCGCCATGTTCAACGCCTCGTGGAACGTGCCGATGTTCGTCGCGCCGTCGCCGAAGAACGCAACGGCGACGCGCGGCTCGCCGCGGAGCTGGAACGCGAGCGCCATGCCCGTGATCTGCGGAAGGCCGCCGCCGACGACCGCGTTCGCGCCCATGTTCCCGCGCTCGACGTCGTACAGGTGCATCGAGCCGCCGTACCCGTGCGAGCAGCCCTCGAGCTTCCCGTACAGCTCCGCCATCAGCTCGTTCGGCGCCGTCCCCTTCGCGAGCGTGTGCCCGTGTGCCCGGTGCGTGGACGCGATCACGTCGCCGTCCTCGAGCGCGCGGCAAACGCCGACCGCGACGGCCTCCTGTCCGATCGCGACGTGCAGGAAGCCGGGCAGGTCGCCGGCCCGGAAACGCTCCTCGACCTTCTCCTCGAATCGCCGGATCAGCAGCATCTCGCGGAAGAAGTCGCGCAGCTCCTCGTTCGACAGCGTTCCTTTCTGCTCCAACTTGGCCACGGCCACTGAGTCTATGCTGCGCCCCTTGGCACTCGCCGACGATTTCGACCGGCTCGTCCACTCGCTCCCGGACAACTGGGCTGAGGCGCGCCTGCAGTTGATTGTCGCCGACGACGCCCGTTGCGACCGCGCTGCGGCAATGCTCGGTCCTGCGAATCCCGGGCGACGTGAGAAGACGATCCGCTTCGGCGTCGCGCGTCGCGGAGGCGGGTTGACGCCGGACGCGATCAGGCGGTTGCTCCGGCGACTCGACGCGGAGGGAATCAAGGGCGGGCTCGAGGTCGTCGGGACGTCGGAGGCTGCACCCGCCGACGTGAGGACGCGACACGAGCCGCTCGCGCAGCAGTGGCAGAAGGCGATCGCCGGTCTTCCCGCGGACTGGACGGACATCTACGCGGAGGTTCGCTTCACGTCCACCGATTACCTCGAGCGCGCTGCATTGCTGATGGCGCCCTGCAATCCGGCGCGCTACGGCGGTCCGAACGCCTTGCGTTTCCGCTGCGCGCGTGCGTTCGGCTACGGCGTGTCGCCGGAGATGGCGCGCCGCTGCCTCGCGCGCTGCGACGAAGAAGGAATCACCGGCGAAGTGGAGATCCTGCGCGCTCTCTCCGACACGTACCCGGTCGCAACGCAGGGACCGGTCTGGTACGTCGGCGGCCGAGCGGTCTGATGAGCGATCCCGTGTCCTGGTTCATGATCGAGCCGGGCTGGAAGGTCGTCGACGCGGACGGCAAGGACGTGGGCACGGTCGACGAGGTCGTGGGCGACTCGTCGAACGACATCTTCAACGGGCTCGCGGTCTCGACGAGCTTGCTCGGCAAGCCGCGCTACGTCCCGGCCGAACGGATCCGCGCAATCACCGACGGCAGCATCGAGCTCGCGATGTCGAAGACGGAGCTCGCGGGGCTCGGCGAGTTCAAGGAGCCCCCGACGACGGCGGAGATCCTCCCCGAGGGCGCGAGCGGGATCAGGCGCGCCGAGGCCCACGTCGAGGCGCCGATCCACGACCGGCCGGAGGGCGTGAACGTCTGGCGCCGCGCCTGGTGGGCGGTGCGCCGCCTCTTCCGCTAGCTCCGCACGACGTGGTCGCAGTCGCGCGCGACTGCGTCGAATCGATCCGCGACCACGGTGTCGTAGCCGGATCCGCAGTACACCTGATCGCGCGTGCCGTCGCGCGCGAGGACGACGTCGTTCCCTGAGCCTCCCGCGAGGACGTTCCCGCCCGGACCGCCCGCGAGCGTGCACCGCGGGACGAGAAGCTCGCAGGCGGCAATGGAGATCCGCCGCGCCTTCGCGGGCATGTCGGCCGCCACCGCGTACAGCGAGACGTATCGGTTGAGCCCGGCCGCGATACCCTCGCTGACCCCGCCGCGCTCGAGCGCTCGCGACAGCGCGACCTCGCCGCCCGAGGGCGACCAAACCGGTCCGCCTTGCGCCTCGGCGGACGCGGACAGGAGAGGCGGGCCGGTGTCGCGGGTCCGGACGTCCACGATCTGTAGATACGGCTCGTCGTGCGGAAACGGAACGTGGCCGGCCGGCTGGGTCAGGAACGCGAGCTCGCGTCCGTCAGGTGACCACGCGGGATTCGTCGCGTGCGCGACGAGGACGGATCCCGGCCCACTCGCGTCTGCCAGCTCGATCAGCGAGTCGGTGCCGTTCTGGACCTCCACCGCGAGCTGCCGGCCGTCCGGGGACCAGGCCGCGCGCACGGCGGGAGCGTCGACGACGACGTGCGCATCTGTGCCGTCGACGTTCGCCACCGACAACGCGCCGAATCCGCCTGTGCAATCGCCGTTCAGCGGGCTGAAGTAGGCGAGCAGCTTTCCGTCCGGAGATGGAAGCGGTGCCGCGCCTGTAAGGACTGTACGTCGGTCGCGGGCGTACGTCTGAAAGGCGTGAATCGCCGAGCACGTCCTCCAGCCCTCGTCGTAGTAGAGCTCCTCTCCGTCGGGGCTCCACGCGAGGTTCGCAACGCCGCCTGCGACGAACGTCGGCGCGCTCGCAAGCAACGCGGTGTCCGCGATCCGCAGCTCATCGAGATTGCCCGACGTTGGCTCCCGACCGATGTAGGCGACGAGCGATCCCGTCGGCGAGAACTGCGGCGCGTAGCCGTCAGAAGCCAGATTCCGGCGAGAGCCGTCGCGCAACGATGCGAGCACGAGCTTCGAACGGTCGCCGGGCAGCTGCTGCGTATACGCGACAGACTCGCCGTCGGGCGACCACGTCGGCGCGGTTGCGATCACGCGAAACATGGCCGGCGTACGCGCAGTCCCGACGGGAACGGCGAAGAGCGCGGCGGCGAGCAACGAGACGGCAGCGACCCGCATACGCCGCACCGTAGTCCCCGGCGATTAGGAGAGTTTGATCAGCTCAGGACGTCGGAGAGCTCCCGCGCGAGCGCGCGTGCGTCCCGTTCCGACGAGGCGACGACGAGGCACGTGTCGTCGCCGGCGAGCGTGCCGACGATCTTGTCGTGGGCGAGCTCGTCGAGCGCGCGCGCGATCGGCGGCGCCGTGCCGAGCTCGGACTGGACGACGACGATGTTTCCCGCCGCCGTGACCCGTCGCCCGAACTGCGCGAGCACCGAGCTCAACGCTTCGCGTGGATCAGGGCGGCGCACGGTGCTCGGTACCACGTAGCGCGGACGCCCGAGCGGATCGCGCGTCTTCTCGAGCCCCAGCTCGCGGATGTCGCGCGACACGGTCGCCTGAGTCACGACGCAACCCGCGCCCCAGGTCGCGGGCCTCCTGCATAGCCCGAGCATAATATGCATGGTTTGTCGGCAGACGGCCCTGGACAAGACCGCTCTGTGCTGCGCAAGCTCCTGTGGTCCGCCCTCTACGGAGCGACAGGTGCCGCTGCAACCGTCGTCTCGCGGCGCGTGGCCTCTAGGATCTGGCGGACGCTGACGGGCGAGGAGCCGCCGACGAAGAAATGACGACAGGTGACCGACAAGTGGAGCGTCTCGCCGACAAGCTGCAGGCGCTTGCGGACCGCTCGGCGGCGAAAGGCGGCACGAAGGCGAAGCTCGCGCAACCGCTCGCCGACGATGCACAGTTCGTCCGCAAGCTGAAGCCGAGCTCGATCAAGGCGCGCGCGAAGGGAGAGGCTCCGACGAATCAGAATCCCACCCAAGGCGTGGTCGCACCGTCCGGGCCGCAGCTCGGGAAGCGTCCATCGCCGAGGGCCGCGAAGCGCGGCGGCGGGCCGAACCCGTGGCTCGTCGTCGGCGTCTGCCTCGCGGCGGGGGTCGTCCTCGCGAAGTGGATCGACTGGAGGGGACATGCCCACCCGCGCGACTGACGAGCCGCAGAGCCTCGGCGACGCCGCCAAGACCGTCGCCGAGCACGCGAGCGCGCTCGTGCGGCTCGAGCTCGAGCTCGCGACGATGGAGCTCAAGCGCAAACTCGTCGCGTTGGGGCTCGGGATCGCGTTCGCGCTCGGCGCTGCGCTCTTCGTCCTGTTCATGCTCGGGTTCCTGTTCGCGACGATCGCAGCCGCGTTCGCGACGGTCGTCTCCACCTGGCTCGCGCTGCTGATCACCGCCGGGATCCTCTTCGCGCTCGCGGGTGTGCTCGGCGCGCTCGCAATCGGGCGGTTCCGGAAAGGGACGCCGCCCGTCCCCCGGCAGGCGATCCGCGAGGCGAAGCTCACCGCCGACGCATTGAAGAGCGATGGCAGCCGGGCGTAACAGCCGGACGATCGACGACGTCCGTCGCGATCTCGAGGCGGAGCGCGACCGGCTCGCGACGGCGGCCGAGTCGCTGAGGGAGAGCGTCGGCGAGGCGACGAACGTCGGCGCGAAGATGCGGGCGAACCTCCCGGTGGTCGCCGCCGGAGCCTTGGGGCTCGGCTTCTTCCTGGCAGGAGGCGTCGGCGCGACCGCACGGCTGCTCTTCCGCCGCGGTCGCGAAGGTGAGACGAAAGCGAAGGCCGGTCGCTTCCGTCTTGTCGACCGCGACTGAGCGCCGCCAGGCGGACATCGCCGCCGCGGGCGGGCCTAGTTCGGGCCTCGTGGGTAAGGCGTCGAGGGGACGCTGAACGCGCCGCGCACCTTCTTGTGCGCATCGGACCGGTAGACGTACCGACCACCCTGGAGCGCCAGCTTCCACGTCGCGCGGCCGTGAAACGCGATTCCCGTCTTCTTGTTCACGCCGGGTCCGGTGAGATGGAAGTTGTCGGTGCGCGTGCGATCGTTCACCGCGACCATGACGGTGTTGGTTCCGGCCAGGATCGTCAGCTTGCTGCTCACCGCTCCCACGGTGAACGTTCCCCTCATGATGCTCGAGTGCGCGTCGCACACGTACGTGTACGTGCCGTCTGTGAATGTCACCGCCCACGTCGCCTCTTGTGCCTCCTCCACCGCAGTCGCCATGTCCACGCCCGGGCCTGCGAGGTGGAAGTTGTGCACGGTCGAGAGGTCGTGGACCTTGAGCGTGTACGTGCCGGCGTCGAGGTGCGTCACTCTCGTCCCGTTCGCGTCCTGGAGCCTGATCGAGTACGCGTCGTTTGCGCCGACGAACGCCTCGAGCAGGGGATTGTCCGCGCGCGCAGCCGCCGAGGGCAGGAGCAGAGCGACGAGCGAGACGCAGACGACGATCAGACGGACCGGCATGGGACCCCTTTCGTGGACGCGTGAGCATCCTCCCTTACGGGCGGGCCCACGCGGCGGATTGCCGGATCAGTCCCGGGCGCGTGCGAGCCGACGAATCGTGAGGCCTGTGCCGATCAGGATCGTCGCAGCCAGGATCGCCGCCCAGAGCGGGAAGCCGGTGAACGGCAGCGTCGCGTTGCCGACCGCGTTCGTCGTCGCGAGCACGCCGGAAAGCGTCTCGCCGCTTGCGGTCGCCGCGACGGCCGTGTCCGAGCCCTTGCCGGGATCGTGCGCCGGCGGCGACGACGGCACCGACGGAGTCGCCGGCGGGTCGTGCGGCGTGACGACGACGACCGGAGGCTCCGGCGTCGACGGCACGTGCGTCGGCGGACGCTGAGGCGTCCCGCAGCCGGTCGCCGGATGGCTCTTCAGCGCGTGGACGTCGACCCCGTGCCGGTGGCCGCACGTCGTGACCTTGTGCGGCTGGCTGTTTCCGGGGCCGTGCAGATTGCCGCTGCTCGGATAGCCGTTCTGGATCGCGATCTGGCCGGCCGTGTGGCCGTTGCCGTACCGCTTCGTCCTGTTCGAGCCTGCGGGCGCGTTCGTGTTCTTCGCCGTGGAGTTGCTCGGCTTCACGCCCTGCGTCGGGCCGGCGGACGGCTGCGTGGTCGCCGGCGCGGGCCCGCCGTTGCCGTGGTCGGGCTTCGCGTCCCGTCCGTTCTTCTTCTCCTGGCCGGGCGCATTGCCGGAGTTCCCGGGAGAGGCGGCCGGCTGCGATTGCGAGGCAGCGACGGCGTCAGGCTTTCCGTTGCCGTTCCCGTTGCTGTTTCCATTGCCGTTGCCGTTCCCGGCCCACGCCGGCGACGCGATTGCGCCCAGCGCGATTGCGAGTACAACGGCACAAAACGTGCCCGACGCCCTCGTCCCCATTGCCGCAGCTCCCCCGTCCTCGGTACTACCTGTACCCCTATAGGGTGACTTTACGGACGGTGTCGGCACCGTCCATCCCTCGTTCGAGTACAGAAAGGGCGGCCTCGTCGGCCGCCCTTTCATCACTGCGCGCAGCCGCAGATCACATGCTGGGGCGAGCTGCCCTGCGCAACCCGAGACCGCCGGCGATCAGTGCGAGCGCCAGCGCCAGCGCGGCCCAGACCGGGAAGCCCGTGAACGGAAGCGTCCCTTGCCCGACCGTCGTCAGCGCGCCGAGCACACCGCCCAACGGCGACGCGTTTCCCGACGGGGCTGTCGCCGTCGCGCCGAGCACACCGCCGGTCGAATGACCGACGGCAACGCCGTTGCCCTGCGCCTTCGCCGTCACGGTCGTCGAGCCGGTCACGCTCGTCGTGCCGTTCTGCGACGTCATCGTGTGCGTCGACGTCGAGGTGGAGCATGCCGCCGTGCCGACGTGCTTCACGGCGTGGACGTCGACCCAGTGGCCGTTCGCCTTCCCGCACGCCTGCACCTTGTGCGGCTGACTGTTCCCCGGCCCGTACAGCGTGGCCCCGGCCGACACGCCGTTCGACGTCGCGATCTGCGCCGCCGTCTGCCCGTTGCCGTAGCGCTTCGACGCGTCCTTCGTGCCGACCTGCACCGCGGCGGAATTCGAGCTGGACGGTGCGCACGTGACCGCGGAGCCGCCGCCGCCGCCGGTCGTACACGTCGTGTTCTTCGACGTGCTGTTCGTCGGCTTCATGCCGGCCTTCGCCGCCGAGTTCTGGGTCGCGCTGCCGTGTGCCGACACGGACGTCTGCGTCGAGGCGGACGCCTGAACCGAGCCCTTGTTGTGTCCGGGAGCGTTCCCGGAGTTTCCGGGCGCCGTCGACGCGCTCTGTCCCGCCTGAGCGTGCTCATCTGCCTTGCCGTTCCCGTTCCCCGCGAGAGCGGGGCCCGTGGAGACGGCGAGGAAGATCGTCAGGACGATCGCGCCGAACATCCCTGTGGTGCGCTTGCTCATGTTCTTCTCTCCTCGTATCGGAGCGATTTCCCCGTGGGGGCGATATGGCTCGTAAACGAGGAAAAGTCGGAAAGAGGTACGGTCAGCCGCGGAGCTCGGCGCCGAACGAGCGTTCGATCGTCTCGATCACGCGCGCGCGAAGCGAAGCGGCGTCCTCGTCCGTCAGCGTCCGCTCGGGCGACTGGAACGCCAGCGAGAAGGCGAGGGATTTCTTCCCCGCCGGAATCGGGTCGCCGCGGTAGTCGCTGAGGAAGCGAACGTCGCGCACCTCGGGCGCGGCGTCTCGTGCAGCCTCGAACACGTCCGCGGCGGGCACGTCGACGTCGAGCACGAACGCGAGCTCCTGGCGGACGGCCGGATACGCGAGCACGTCGTGGTACGCGATCGGCTCGCGGACCTCGTCGAGGAGGAGGCCGAGATCGAGCTCGAGCACCCCCCACTCCCCTTCGAGCTGCGTCGGGTGAAGCTCGCCGACGACGCCGGCACCCGTGCGCGCCGCGCGTTTGGGATGCAGCAGCGGATGCTTGTCTGCAACGAAGCGAAGCTCCGCGTGGAGCCCGCGCGCGAGTGCGTCGGCGACGCCCTTCGCACGGGGGTAGCCCCCTTCCGTGATCGCAGCCAAATGGATGCGCTCGACCGGAAGCTTGCCGCCCGAAGACTCGTAGACACGCGCGATCTCGAACAGCGAGATGCGCTCGTTTCCGAGCTGCACGTTCCGTCGCGCTGCGTCCACGATGCTCGGCATGAGCGTCGTGCGCAGCACCGCGAGCTCGACGGAGATCGGCTCGTTCAGCCGCAGCGCGCCGCGGTCTGGATCCTCCTCGACGAGCGACGGTGTGTAGACCTCCGCGAAGCCGAGCCCGGTCAGGATGTCCTCGACACGGCGACGCAGACGCTGGTCGCGCGCCAGCCGCCCGAACATCGCGCGGCGGAGCGGCAGCGTGTAAGGGACCTCCCCGAGCTGGAACCGTGCGACCTCCTCGACGACGTCGACCTCACGCGTGACGTCGCGCGCGCGCCAGGTCGGCACCGACACCGTGTCGCCATCGACGTCGAACCCGAGCCGGCCGAGCAGCGCGTGCTGTTCGGCCGCCGGTGTCTCCAGACCGACGAGCGCATCGGCACGCTCGGGCCGGAAGCGGACAACGGGCCGCGGCGGCAGATCGGCGTGCACATCGACGTCGCCTGTCCAACGCGCGCCCGCGAGCTCGACGATGAGCTCCGTCGCGAGCGCCGCGGCCTGCGGCGCGACGTGCGGATCGACTCCCTTCTCCCAGCGGTTCGAGCCTTCCGTGCGAAGACGCAGACGCTCCGACGTTCGAAAGATGGCGTACGGCTCGAAGTTCGCCGCTTCGAGAAGCACGTCGGTGGTCGCGTCGCCGATCTCGGTCTCCTCGCCGCCCATGATCCCGGCGAGCGCGACGGCCCGATCCGCGTCCGCGATCATCAGATCGGTCTCCTCGAGCTCGCGCATGACGCCGTCGAGCGTCCGCAGCTGCTCGCCTTTGCGCGCGCGGCGGACGACGATGCGCCCTTCGTGCAGCTTCGCGGAGTCGAAGGCGTGCAGCGGATTGCCGAGCGCGAGCATCGCGTAGTTCGTGACGTCGACGACGTTCGAGATCGGCCGCATCCCGGCGTCGGAGAGGCGCGTGCGCAGCCACGCCGGCGACGGACCGATCTGCACGCCGCGGAAGAGCCGGCCGATGTAGCGCGGACAGCCGTCGAAGTCCTCGACGCGAACGTCGACCGGTCCGTCGCCGGCGACGCCCGGATCGCGCCCGGGCGGCGGCGAGAGCTCGAGGTCGTAGAT
>VAYM01000024.1 GCA_005884945.1 Actinomycetota bacterium
TCGGGCTGCTGGCCGCGGCACGACGCCACGGCCTGTACGTGATCGCGGTCGATCGCGATCCCGGTGCGCCGGGTTTCCGTTACGCGGACCGCCGCGCGATCGTCTCCACCGAGGACGAGTCGGGCATCGAGCGGCTCGCCGGCGCGGAGCGTGTCGGCGGAGTCGTCGCGCCCGGAATCGACTGGCCGGTCGCGATCGCCGCGCGCGTCGCCGGGCGCCTCGGGCTGCCGCATCCGGTGTCGCCGGAGACCGCCGCGCTCTCGACGTCGAAGCTCCGCCAGCGAGAAGCGTTCGCCGCGGCCGGCGTCCCGCAGCCGCGTTACGTCGTGTGCTCCGGCGCCGACGAGGCGGCGGCTGCGGCCGAGTCGCTCGGCTATCCCTGCGTCGTCAAGGCGCCGGACCGGCAGGGTCAGCGTGGCCTCACGCTCGTCTCGGAGGCGCGGCGCACGGCTTCGGCGGTCGAGGTCGCGCTCGACGCGTCGCGCAGCGCGACGTTGCTCGTCGAGGAGCACGTCGACGGCCGCGAGGTCACGGTCAACGGCTTCTCGTCGGGCGGCCGGTTTCATCCGCTGACGGTCACGGATCGTCTGACGGCCGAAGCGCCGGCATTCGGCGTCGCGCTCGCGCACGCGTGGCCCAGCGAGCTCGAGCCGCAACGGATTGCGGGTGCGATCGACGTGGCTGCAGCGGCGGTGGAGGCGATCGGGATCGCCGAGGGGCCGAGCTACACGCAGGTTCTCGTCGCGGAGGAAGGGGCGCGCGTGGGCGAGGTCGCTGCGCGTCTCGGCGGCGGCCACGACGCGGAGCTCTGTCGCGCCGTGCTCGGTGTCGATCTCAACGGCCTTGCGCTCGCGTCTGCGCTCGCGTGGGAGATCCGGCCGCAGCAGCTCGCGCCCGTCGCGCAGGCGGGCGGCGGCTGCGTGCGCTTCCTGGTGGCGCCGCAGGGTGAGTTGCGACACGTGTCGGGCCTCGAGGAGGCATACGCCGTGGACGGGATCAAAGGGATCCGCGTCTACCGGAAGCCTGGGCATCGGTTCGGCCCGCTCATGCGCGGCTCCGATCGTGCGGGCGCGATCCTGGCCGTCGCCGGATCGCGGGACGAGGCGCTCCGCCATGCGGACCGCGCCGCCGAGCTGGTTCGCTTCGAGACCGTTCCCGTCGAGTCGCTCGAACACGTCTGACGCGAACGGCGGTTACGCTGCCTTGGCGATGCAGGACGTTTCCGCGCGGCGCGAGACGATGCTCGGCTTTCAGCCGCCCGCGATCGGGGACGAGGAGATCGCCGCGGTCGCCGAGACGCTCCGCTCCGGCTGGCTGACGACCGGCCCGCGCGCGGCCGAGCTCGAGCGTCGCATGGCCGAGTATCTCGAGGCGGAGCACGTCCTCGCGCTCGCGTCCGGAACCGCCGCGCTCCATCTCGCGCTCGTCGCGCTCGGCGTCGGCCCGGGCGACGAGGTGATCACGACGCCGATCACCTGGCCCGCGACGGCGAACGTCGTCGTGCACACGGGCGCCACGCCCATCTTCGTCGACGTCCGCGACGACGACCTCAACATCGATCCGGCGCGCGTTGCGGAAGCCGTCACCGAGCGCACGAAGGCGATTCTTCCGGTCGACCTCGCCGGCCAGCCGTGCGACCTCGACCCGATCCTCGCGCTCGGCGTCCCCGTCGTCGAGGACGCTGCGCACGCGGCCGAAAGTCGTTACCGCGGCCGCAAGGTCGGCTCGATCGCGGACGCGACCTGCTTCTCGCTCTACGCGACGAAGAACATCGCCGCCGGCGAGGGGGGTCTGATCGCGACGAACGACGCGGAAGTCGCGGACGCCGTGCGTGACCTGCGGCTGATGCGACGCGGTGACGGCTCGCGCTACGACATCCCGGTTCCCGGCTACAAGGCGAACCTCTCCGACGTGCTCGCGTCGATCGCGCTCGTGCAGCTCGACAAGGTGGAGCGGCACGCGGAGATCCGCGCGCAGCAGTTCGCGCTCTACGACGACGCCGTCGCGGAGCTCGACGGCGTCAAGCCCCTCGCGCGTGACGCGCGCGACGCGCATGCGCTGCACCTCTACGTCGTGCGGATCGACCCTGAGCGCGCGGGCGCGACGCGCGACGAGTACCAGCGCGCGCTCGCCGACGAGAACATCGCGACGTCGATCCACTTCCTGCCGGTCCACCTGCTGACCTACTACCGCGAGCGCTTCCCGGACCAGGAGACGCTTCCCGTGGGCGAGCGTGCCGGAGCGGAGGTGCTGTCGCTGCCGCTCTCGCCGGCGCACTCCGACGACGACATCGGCGACGCGATCGCGGCGCTGCAGCGCGTCCACGCACGCTTCACCGGATGACCCGCAGGCGCGCGATCCGCGTCTCTCTGACGCTCGCCGTCACGGGCGTATGCGTCGCGTATCTCGTCTGGAAGATCGACCTTCACCGGACTGCGCACATCCTCGCGAACGCGCGCATCGGCTACTTCGTC
>VAYM01000075.1 GCA_005884945.1 Actinomycetota bacterium
CGACGAGGCGCCGGAGGTTCCGGGCGCACCGACCGCGACGGCCGTCGCCGCAGGACGGATCAACCTCAGCTGGGGCACGACCACGACGACGACCAACCTCGCCGGCTACAACCTCTACCGGTCGAGCGGCGCCGGCTACACCCTGCTCAACTCGAGCCCACTGACTGTGACGACCTACGCGGACACGGCAACGGTCGACGGCACGACGTACACCTACAAGGTGCGCGCCGTCTCGAGCGGCGCGCCGACGCTCGAGAGCGTCGACAGCACCACGGCGACGGCGAAGGCCGACGCGACGCCGCCCTCGCAGCCGACCGGCGTCTCGCTCGCGAACGGCGGCGGCGCCGGCAATGCGTACATCAACGCGGCCAACGCCGGCACGGTCTCGGTGAACGTCAACCTCCCCGCGGGCTCGCTCGCAACCGACACCGTCACGCTGACGCTGTCGAACGGCGGCTCGTCGATCACGCGGACGGCGGCAGCGACGGCGGGCGCCGGAACGGTCACGTTCAGCAACATCAACGTCACCCTCGCCGACGGAACCGTCACCATCTCGGCGACGTCCACCGACGCCGCGGGCAACGTCTCGACCGCCGCCGCCGCGGGCGTCACGAAGGACACCAACGCCCCGGCCGCGCCGAGCGCGTCCTACACGGACAAGACCAACACGGTCGCGGACATCATCTCAGGGACGTGCGAGGCGAACGCCACGATCACGATCACCGAGACGAGCCCGTCGGCCGGCTCCTTCGGCGGGTCGGCGAACGGCAGCGGCGCGTTCTCCATCAACGTGGCGGCGATCCACGGGACGAACGGGAGCCCGAAGGCCTACTCGTACACCGTGACGGCGACCGACGCCGCCGGAAACACGAGCTCCGGCACTGTGGTGGCGGGCTCGGATACGAACTAAGGACAGCGCCCCGCCGAGCCGAAAATGGATGGGTGAGCGTGCTCCGCCGCCCGTGGCTCGCCTACCTCGTCTTCGGCCTCGCAGCCGTGGGGGTCTACTTCGCCCTCCCGTGGGACAGCGTCGGCCAGGCGGCGCTGTACGACGGGATCGGCGCCTCCTCGGCCGCCGCGATCGTGGCCGCGACCTTCATCAACCGTCCGCCCACCCGGCTGCCGTGGTTCCTCTTCGCCGCCGGCATGCTCGCGTTCTCGATCGGCGACACGATCTTCAACTTCTACGGCTACGTCTGGCACACGACGCCGCCGATCCCCTCGGCCGCAGACATCTTCTACCTCGGCGGCTACCCGATCCTCGCCGCCGGACTGGCGATCCTGATCCTCCGCTTCGGCGCGCTCGAGCGGCGGACGGGACTCATCGACGCGGCGCTCTTCACGGTCGCGTTCGCGCTCGTGCAGTGGGTGTTCGTGATGAAGGACCTCGTGCACGGGCAGGGGTCGGCCGCGTCGAAGGCCGTCGCGGCTGCCTATCCCGGGATGGACGTCGTCCTGCTGTCCGCGCTCGCCGTGTTCTGGCTCTGCCCCGCGTGGCGTTCGATCTCGTACCGCTACCTCGCCGCCAGCCTCATCCTGCTCCTTGGCGCCGACGAGGTCTTCAGCGCGTCGCCGGACACGTACGCGAACGCGAGCTGGCTCGACTCCGGTTGGCTCCTCTCGTACGTGCTCTGGGGGGTCGCCGCGCTGCACCCGTCGATGACGGCGCTGACTCGTTCCGCGCGTTCCCTGCGGCCGCGGCTCACCGGCTCCCGCATGGCGGTGCTCGCCGCGGCGCTGCTGACCGCCCCGTGCGTCCTGCTCGTCCAGCGGCTCACCGGCGGCGGCGTGGAGTCGTCGGCGATCGTCGTCTGCGGAACCTTGTTGTCGCTGCTCGTGCTCGCCCGAATCGCAGGGCTGTTCCGGGCGGTCGACGAGCTACGGACCCAGGAGCGGGAGGCGCGAACGGAGATCGAAGCGGCGCGCCACCAGCTCCAGGAGCAGAACGAGCAGCTGCGCGCGGCCGACCGGCTGAAGGACGAGTTCGTCGCGTTGATCTCACACGACCTGCGGACTCCGCTCACGTCGATCATGGGCTACCTCGAGCTGACGCTCGACGACACGCCGCTGACCGACGAGCAGCGCGGTTACCTCGAGGTGGTGGAGCGGAACTCGCAGCGGCTGCTGCACCTCGTGAACGACCTCTTGTTCGTCGCGCGGCTCGAGGCGGGGCAGCTCGACTTCAACTCCGCGGAGCTCGATCTCACGGCGATCGTCCGGCAAGCCGTCGAGGAGGCGCTGCCCCGTGCGCAGGCAAAGGGACTCACGCTGACGTGCGATGCTGACGATCTCCCGAAGGTCACTGCGGACAAGGGCCGGGTGTTCCAGCTGCTCGACAACCTCGTGTCGAACGCCGTCAAGTTCACTCCCGAAGGCGGAAGCGTCACCGTCCGCGCGGCGCGCGAGAACGGGAACGCACACATCGAGATCGCGGACACGGGGATCGGAATCGCGCGCGACGAGCTCGATCGCCTCTTCGAGCGCTTCTTCCGCGCCTCCACCGCACGTGACGAGCAGATCCCGGGGACGGGCCTCGGGCTGTACATCGCACGTGCGATCGTCGAAGCGCACGGCGGAGCAATCGACGTGACGAGCGAGCGCGGCGTCGGCACGACGTTCCGCATCGAGCTGCCGTTCGCTTCGGCTCCTGCGGCGACCCCTCAGCTCGTGACGTGACCCGCGGCGCGCCGCTCATCGTCGTCGCCGACGACGACCCGGACATCGTGATGCTCGTCAGCGGCGTGCTGTCGAACAACGGTTTCGAGATCGCCCGCGCGACGAACGGCGCCGACGCCTTGGCGCTCGTCCGCTCGCGGCGTCCCGACCTCGCGGTCCTCGACGTCTCGATGCCGAGCCTCGACGGGCTCGAGGTGCTGCGGTCCATTCGCTCCGATCCCGAGACGGCCTCGTTGCCGGTGATCCTCTTGAGCGCCCGCGCCCAGGAGACGGACGTGAAGACCGGCTACGCCGAGGGCGCGTCGAAGTACATGAAGAAGCCGTTCAGCCCGCGCGAGCTCGTTGCCGCCGTGCGCGAGCTCCTACCGGATCAGGACGGCGGTCTGTAGCGGTAGCCGAAGCCGCGGACGGTCTCGATCGGGACGCCGTCGGGCGAGTCGGGGTCGAGCTTGCGGCGGAGGTAGCCGACGTACAGCTTCACCTGGTCGCCGGAGACGCCGAACGCGTCGCCCCACACGAGCTCGAGTAGCTGGTCTCGGCTCAGGACTTGCCGCGGGTGCCGCACGAACGTCGAGAGGAGCTTGAACTCGAGCGGCGTGAGCGCGACGTCCCGGCCGGCGTACGTGACCGCGCGCTGCGCGAAGTCGATCGTGACGAGCCCGTCGCCGTAGCTCTCCGCCGTCTCTCCTCTCGCTCCGGAGCGGCGGAGCAACGCCTGGACGCGCGCGATCAGCTCCTGCCGGCCGAACGGCTTCGTGACGTAGTCGTCCGCGCCGGACTGCAAGCCACGAACGCGCTCGAGCTCCTCGCCGCGCGCCGTCAGCATGATCACGGGCACGTCGCTGAGGTCCCGGATCCGTTCGAGCGTCTGCCAGCCGTCGAAGTCGGGCATCGACACGTCCAGCAGGACGAGATCGGGCGGCGAGGCGTGGAGTGCCCGAAGGCCGGCGCGACCGTCCGGCGCCTCCTCGACCCGATGTCCTGCGCGCTCGAGGAGCTGCACGACGAGCTTGCGGATGTCGTCGTCGTCGTCGACGACCAGGATCCGCGCGGCGTTCATACCGTCTTCATACCAATGTCGCCGCCCGATCCCTACCCCCGCAGACGACATTCCGTCCGTGGCACGGGTCCTCATCAGCGAACCTCACCCTGACTGCAGGGCTCTCCTGGAGCTGGTCGTCCAGCGGGTCGGCCACGACCCAATCGACCTCGGCGAGCTGGTCGACGACGACGACCTCGGGTTGATGATCCTCGAGCCCGCCTCTGCGGAGGGGCTGGCGCTTGCGAGCCGGCTCCGGCGGCGGCTCGAGGATCTGCCCATCATCTGCACGAGCATCGGGCCGCCGAGCGCAGCGACGGAGACGCTGCAGCCGGCGGCCTATCTCGTCAAGCCGTTCCGGCTCACCGAGCTCGAAGCGGCGATGCACCAGGCGCTCGCCGCGTAGCGCTAGCTCTCCGCCTCTTTCGCCGGGAACAGGACGGCGGGGACGTCCTCCCGGGCCGGATCGCGGTCGCGCACGACCACGTCGACGAGCGTGACGAGCACCGCCGCGATCGGGACCGCGAGCACGACGGCGAACCCGCCGAACAGAACCCCGACCGACGTGACCGACACGAGGACGAGGAGCGGCGAGAGGCCGACCGCGTCGCCGAGAACGCGCGGCACGATCAGGTAGTCCTCCGCGAGCCGCACGCCCAGGACGCACAGGCCAGCGTAGAGCGCCGTGTGCCACGACTCGGTCAACCCGACCGCGATCGCAAGTGCGCCCGCGGCGAGCGGACCGATGACCGGGACGATCTCCACGAGCCCCGCGAACCCTCCGACGAGGATCCAGTACCGCAGCCCGATCGCCAGGAAGAGGAGCGAGAGCACCGTGCCGACGAGGAGGATCAGTAGGCACTCCCCGCGCACGAACGCTCCGAGCTTCAGGTCGATCAGGTTCCACGTGTCGCGCATCACCTTGCGCCTCGGTCTTGGTAAGACCGACGCGACGAAATCCACGGTGCGGTCGCGTTCGAAGATCCAGTAGGCCGCGGTCGCGAACGTGAAGAAGATCGCGATCAGGATCTCGAACGCCTTCAGTCCGATCGAGACGCTTCGGTGGAGGACGGACGAGGCGCGCGGCAGATGCTCCAGTCGCTTCTGGACCGCGACGAGGATCGTGTGCTTGATCCCGTGCGAGTGGTTCGCCGCGTGCTCGAGGTCGGACGCCTTCATCGGCAGGCCGTTCGTGCCGAGCGCGGCCTCGACCTGGTGCAGCGCGCGCGGAACGGCGATCCACAGCAGCAGCGCGAGGCACCCGAAGATCGCGATGTAGTGGAGCAGGAGGCCGAGGCCGCGTGGAACGCCGTGGCGTCGCAGGCCGTCGATCCCGGGACGCATCGCCGCGGCGATGATGATGCCGAGGAAGACCAGCGCGATCACGACCTTCAGCTTCCAGAGCGCCAGCGCCGCCGCGACGATCCCGACGACGACCAGCGTTGCGATCGCAGCGCGTTTCGCCGTTTCGCCCATAGCTGAGGAGTTGTCCCCCGCGCGGCGAATCCTGGAACCCCGTGGTCTCGGCACGCGAACAGGTCTGGTTCGAGGAACGGCGGCACGGCATCGTCCTGGTCGGGTCGTTCGTGCGCGCGCTGGCGCTCGCGGCGCCGGGCGTCGCTGCGGTCGTGATCGGCTGGCCGGCGACGATCGCGGGCGTCGTGCTGCTCGTCGTCGCGGCGGCGATCGTGCTCCGAGCGGTTTGGCGCTGGGAGCGGACGGTCGTGGTCTTGACGACGGAGAAGCTCTTCGTCGTCCACGGGACGCTGCGAAGACGCGCAGCTGCGGTTCGCCTCGCGCGCGTCGGCCCCGTCGAGATCGAGCAGAGCTTGCTGGGCCGGCTGCTCGGGTACGGGACGATCGTGGCGGGCGACCTCGAGATCACGCACGTGTCGGCGCCGACGCGCATCGTCGACCGGCTGACGTAGTGATCGAGGTCTCCGATCTTCGCAAGCGCTACGGGAAAGCAGCTGCGGTCAACGGGCTCAGCTTCCGCATCGCCGACGGGCGGATCACCGGGTTCCTGGGTCCGAACGGTGCCGGCAAGACGACGACGTTGCGGATCCTGCTCGGCCTCGTTCGCCCGACGGCGGGAACCGCGACGATCGACGGACGCACGTACCGCGAGCTCGAGGATCCGATCCGGCGCGTCGGCGCCGTCCTCGAAGCGTCGAACTACCATCCGAACCGGAGCGGGCGGAGTCACCTGCGCGTGTTGTGCACTGCGGCCGGCCTTCCGCGGACGCGGGCGGACGAGGCGCTCGAGTTCGTCGGGATGGAGAACGCGGGCGGGCGCGCCGTCGGTGGCTACTCGCTCGGGATGCGTCAGCGGCTGAGCGTCGCCGGCGCGCTGCTCGGAGATCCGGATCTGCTCGTCCTGGACGAGCCCGCCAACGGCCTCGATCCCGAGGGAATCCGGTGGCTGCGCGACTTCCTGCGCGCGTTCGCCGCCGGGGGCAAGACGGTGTTCGTGTCGAGCCACGTGCTCGCGGAGGTCGAGCAGATCGCCGACGACGTCGTGATCATCCACCGCGGGCGGCTCGTCGCGCGGGAGAGTGTCGCGGACCTGCGCGCGCGCACGGTTGGGCTGACGCGTGTGCGGTCGCCGGATGCCGCGCGGTTGCGCGACGCGCTCGCGTCTGCGGGAATCGAGGCGACCGTGGACGGCGAGCGGGTGTCGACGAGCGCGCCTGCGGCCCGCGTCGGGGAGGTTGCGGCCGCGAACGGAGTCGTCCTGCACGAGCTGACGGCCGAGTCGCCGTCGCTCGAGGAGGCGTTCCTGGCGTTGACGGCGGGGGAGACGGGACTGTGAGGAACCTCGTGCAGGCGGAGCTGTTGAAGCTGCGCACCGTCCGCAGCCTCCTCTGGATCACGCTCGGGATGCTCGTGCTCGTCGGCATCTCCGTGATCTCCGTCGTCGCGTCGTCGGATGCGATCCAGGACGCAAGCCGAGACCGCAGCATCGCGCGCATCTCCGCGATCGCCGTCGTGTTCGCGCTGCTCCAGGGGATCATCGTCATGGGCGCCGAGGGAACGCACGGGACGATCACGCAGACGTTCCTCGTCGCACCCGTGCGCGGGCGCGTGCTCGCGGCGAAGGCGCTCGTCGCCGCGGTTGTGGGGGTCGCGCTCGCCGTCGCGGCGGAGTTGCTCACTGTCGTCGTCGCCGCGCCGGGTTTGTCGCTGAGCG
>VAYM01000076.1 GCA_005884945.1 Actinomycetota bacterium
GCGGCTTTGCCGAGGCCGAGCGGATCACCCTCCCGGAGCTGCCGAATCAGCGGCCACCTAGCGAGGGTTTCGCCGAATTTCATGGCGGAACCTGTTACCTGCCCGCCCACGTTTAAACATATCGCAGTGCGATATAAGATGAGAAACGGGGAAAGGAGGCACCTTGAGCACGATTGACGAACGGAGGCGGATCGCCTCTACGGGCGCCTACGAACCCTCCGCGAACGGGGTCGCGACGCGGGTCTTCCTGCAGCCGATCGCAGCGCCGTCGATCCTCGGCCTGTTCGGCTTCGCCGCCGCGACGTTCATCGTCGCCGCGAACGTCGCCGGCTGGTACGGGGACCATGCGACGACGCCGCTCGTTCTCGCGCCGTTCGCGGCGGTGTTCGGCGGCATCGCGCAGTTCATGGCGGGGATGTGGGCGTACCGCGCACGCGACGCTGTCGCGACGGCGATGCACGGCATGTGGGGTTCGTTCTGGATCGCGTACGGGATCCTGAACATCCTCCTTGCGACACATGTTCTGACGGCGCCGACGCCGTGGTACCACGATCAGAGCTTCGGGTTCTGGTTCTTCGCCCTCGCCGTGATCACCGGCTCCGGTGCGCTCGCTGCGCTCGCCGAGAACGTCGGGCTGTTCTCAGTCCTCGCGACGCTCACCACAGGCTCCGCATTGCTGGCCGGCGGTCTGATTTACGGATCGCACGGCCTGGTCACCGCCGCGGGCTGGGTGCTCGTCGCGTCGGCGATCCTCGCGTGGTACGTCGCGACGGCGATGATGCTCGCATTCGCCGGGGGACGCGTCGTTCTCCCACTCGGGAAGTACTCGAAGGCGGCCAACAAGCCGGGTGGCCGGCCCACGCATCCGATCGAGCTGGAGTGGGCGGAGCCCGGCGTGAAGATGGGTCAGTAGCAGAGGGACGCACGTTCGCCTCGCCGGACGAGGGCCGCCTGCGGGCGGCCCTCGTTTCGACGGTGTACGGCCGGGCCGGGCGGGGAACCACGCCGCCGTGCGTCGCGTGAGCGCGTGGCTTGCATGGTTCGGGGGCCTGCTGATCCTCTGGCTGCTCCTCGTCGGCACGATCGCGCCGACCGAGCGGATCGCGGGTCTCTTCGCCGCAGCGATCGGTGCGACTGCCGCGGAAGTCGTCAGGTCGCTCGGTCTCTTCGAGTTCCGCGTCGAATGGCGATGGCTGCGGCGAACTCCGCGCCAGCTCGCGCGCGTGATTCCCGACTTCTCTCTCGCCCTGAGCACGCTGGCCCGCCCGCGCAGGCCGACGTTCCGCGTCCTCGAGTTCCCCACCGGCGGGGAGCGTGCAGTCGACCACGGACGCCGAGCCTGGGCAGGGCTCGCAGGCTCCTTCGCGCCAAATCGGCTCGTCGTCGATCTTGATCCGGACGCCGGCTCCGTGCTCGTCCACGACCTGCTGCCGGGCGTCTCCCCCGACCAGGTGCTCTGATGGACGTCTGGTTGTGGGGCGCAACGGCGCTTCTCGTCGGCATCGCACCCTGCGGCTGGATTGCGATTCGCGCCTCGCGTGCCGACGCGCTGGTCGCGCTGGAGCTCGCGGGCACGGTTGCGACGCTCGCGCTCGTCCTCTTGTCGGAGGGCTTCAACCGCGCGTCGTACATGACCGTCCCCGTCGCGCTCGCGTTCCTGTCGCTCGTCGGCTCGTTGCTCATCGCGCGCTTCCTGGGCCGTCACTTGTGAGCGCGCACGATCTCGTCGTCGACGCGCTCGTGATCGCGGGCGTAACCGGCGAGCTTCTCTGTTGCCTCGGTCTCGTCGTCGCGCGGGATGTCTTCGACCGACTCCACTTCGCAATGGCGTCGACGACGTTGCCGCCTCTCCTGATCGCGGCCGCAGTGATCGTGGAGGAGGACTGGACGCAGCCGGGCATCAACGCGCTGCTGATCGCCGCGGTGCTCTTCCTCGTCAACCCGATGGTCGCCCACGCGACTGCACGGGCGGCACGCGCACGGCGTTTCGGGCAGGTCGAGGCGACGGATGCGGAGCGTCGGCGATGATCCCGCTTCAGGTCGTCGCGATCGTGCTCGTCGGGTTGGGAGGACTGGCCGTCGTCGCCGCGCGCGATCCGCTGCGGCAGGCGCTCGTGCTCGGGGTCTACGGCCTCACGCTCGTCATCCTCTTCGTCGTGCTCCAAGCGCCGGACGTCGCGCTTTCGGAGCTCGTCGTCTCGACGGTCGCGTTCCCGTTCATCCTCTTCACCGCGCTCGCGAAGATGCGCGACCGCGAATGAGCCCGCGCGTCCGACTCGGCCTCTTCGGCGTCTCGGCCGCCGTTCTTGCGTGTCTCTTCGTGTGGGCGCTGACCGGCCTTCCGCAGTTCGGCGCGTTCCAGGGCGAGTACGGCCGGATCCTCAACAGCGCCGCCGGACCCGAGCGGCACGTGACCAACGTCGTCTCAGCAGTCACGTTCGACTACCGGGGCTTCGACACGCTCGGCGAGGAGGTCCTTCTCTTCACGGCTGTGATGGCGGTCGCGCTCCTCCTGCGCGAGGCGCGTTCGGGCGACGAGCGGCGGGCCGACGCCGTTCGCAGCGACGTCGTTCGCGCCGTTGGGCTGTTCGCCGTCGGCCCGACCGTCGTCATGGGGCTGTACGTCGCCGCGCACGGTTACCTGACGCCGGGCGGAGGGTTCCAGGGCGGGGTCGCGACGGCCTCGGGGCTCGTCCTCCTCTACGCGGCAGGACGCTACCGCGCCTACCGCGCGGCGAGCCCGAAGACGCTGATCGACTTCGCCGAAGGCACCGGCGTCGGCACGTACGTCGTGGTCGGCCTCGCCGGCATCGTCGTCGGCGGCTCTGCGTTCCTCGAGAACGTCGTCGAGCTCGGCGTCAAGGGGACGCTCGCGTCGGGCGGGACGATCGCGATCCTCAACGCGGTGTCGGGGCTCGCCGTCGCCTCCGCGTGCGTGTTGATCTTCCACGAGTTCCTCGAGGAGCTGATGACGGCGAAGTGAGCTTCCTCCCCTACGCGCTCGCGGCGTGGCTCTTCTTCGTGGGCCTCTACGGCATCGTCACGAGCAGGCATCTCGTCCATCTCGTCGTCTGTCTCGGCGTCATGCAGTCGTCCACGTACGTGCTGCTGCTCGCGATCGGATACCGGACGGGGAAGAAGGCGCCGATCTTCACGAGCGGCGTGCCGACGAAGGTCGGCGCGGTCGACCCCGTCGTGCAGGCGCTGACGTTGACCGACGTCGTCGTCAGCGTCGTCGCGTCGGCCCTGATCCTCGCGCTCGTGATCGAGATCTGGAAACGATCCGGCAAGCTCTGCCGCTGCTCGGCGCCGCCGTGCTCGGCGCAGCCGGCCATTTCCTGCCCTCACGGGTCGACGACCTCGTCGCGGCTGCGATCGCGGCAGCCGTGACCGTCCTCTGCGTCGTTCTCATCTTCCACTCGGCGCACGGGACGATCACCTACTGGTTCGGCGGCTGGCATCCGCGGAACGGGATCGCGATCGGCATCTCGTTCAGCGTCGAGCCTCTCGGCGCCGGAATCGCGGCGTTGATCGGCGCGCTGATGACCGCCGCGCTCGTCCAGTCGATCGACTACTTCGAGGAAGAGGTGCCGCCGCACTTCTTCGTGCTGATGCTCGTGTTTCTCGCGTCGATGATCGGCTTCGCTCTCTCCAGCGACCTCTTCAACATGTTCGTCTTCTTCGAGTTGATGAGCACCGCCGCCTTCGGCCTGACCGGCTATCGGATCGAGCATCGTTCCGTTTTGCAAGGGGCGATCAACTTCGCGGTCGTGAACGGGATCGGCGCTTTCCTCCTGCTCGCGGGGATCGCGCTGCTCTACGGCCGCACCGGCGCCCTGAACCTCGCACAGATCGGCCAGGTCCTGTCGCGGCACGGCGCCGACGGTCTCGTGATCGTTGCGTTTGGATTGATCGTCGTCGGCTTGCTGACGAAGGCCGGTGCCGTTCCGTTCCACTTCTGGCTCTCGGATGCGTATGCGGTGGCGCCTGCGCCGGTCTGCGTCCTCTTCGCCGGCGTGATGAGCGACCTCGGCCTGCACGCGGTCGGTCGGGTGTATTGGGTTGCGTTCTCGGGCGTGCTGGGAAACGGTCACGCCGACGCCGTCCGCGGCGTTCTCATCGGCGTCGGACTGCTGACCGCGCTGGTCGGTGCGCTGATGGCGTTCGTGCAGGCGGGACTGAAACGGATGCTCGCGTTCATCGTCATCAGTCACGTCGGCATCTTCCTCACGGCGATCGGCCTGCTGACGGCCCGCGGTCTCGCCGGTGCGACGGTGTACGTCGTCGCCGACGGGTTGGTCAAGGGCGCACTGTTCTGTGCGGTCGGCCACCTCGCGCGCCGGGTCGGCCACACGGACGAGCTCATCGCACACGGCCGTGGCCGTTCGCTTCCCTTGACGGGCACGGTGGTTGCGCTCGGCGCGCTCGGCCTGGCGATCCTGCCCCCGTTCGGGACGTTCGTCGCCTACTCGCTCGTCGAACGCGGCGCCGGCGGGCTCGGCTACCACTGGCTGCCGCCGTTGCTCGCGATCGCGACCGCCGTGACCGGTGCGTCCGTGCTCCGCGCCGCCGCCCGGATCTTTCTCGGCCTCGGCCCGGCCGAGGACGATTTGCTCGTCGCCGCCCCGCGCGGGGAGGAAGCGGACGAAGGCATGCGTGCGGCGCCGCGCCGAGGCTTTCTGTTGTGGGGGCCGGCGGTGGCCCTGCTCGTCGCGGGGCTCGGGCTCGGGTTCGCGCCCGGAATCGCCGCCCACGCGGTCCAGCACGCGGAGCGTTTCGTCGACCGGCCGGCAGTCGCTCGGGAGACCCTGCACGGAGCCCCCCCGGCTCCGCTCCCGCACGTCCACGAGCAGATCGGCGCCGCGGGCTACGCGTACGGCGCCGGCTCCGCGATCCTCGCGGTCGCGCTCGCCTGGATCGGGCTCTACCGCAGGCGGATCCCGGAGGCGTTTCGCCGCGCCGCGGGTGCGACTGCAGGACCGGCCGTCCAGCGGCTGAAGCTGCTCCACGACGGTGTCGTCGGGGAGTACGTGACGTGGCTCACGGCCGGCGCGGCGGCGATCACGGGCCTTTTGGCTCTCCTAACACGCTGAACACTCCTTAACACAGGCACAACTGTCGATTAACGGCGCCGCCGTTAGAACGAGGGCGTGCATCGCACCCTCCGGATTCGCCGCGCCGTCGAGCTCGTCGTGGCCGCCCTAGCCGGCGGAGTCATCGTGCTCGGCGGCGCGGCGGCGCTCGGGAAGCTCGACACGAGCACGACTGTGATCCGCCAGGAGGCAGCACCCGCCTCGGAGCCTGCGTCCTTCGCGCAGGCCAAGCACCTCGCGATCCACGACGTCTACGACGAGGCTGCGCCGGGCGTCGTCCACATCACGGCGACAACCCGGATCCAGGAGCCGGCCGATCCGTTCTTCGGCACTCAGGGTGCGACTCAGGTTCAGCAGGCGATCGGCTCCGGCTTCGTAATCGACAAGAGCGGTCACATCGTCACGAACGACCACGTCGTCTCGGGGGCGTCGCGCGTGCAGGTCAGCTTCTCGGACAACGAGAGCATGAAGGCGCGGATCGTGGGCGAGGACCCGACGACCGACATCGCCGTCCTCCAGGTGAGCGCGCCGTCGCGCGCACTGCGTCCGCTCACGCTCGGAGATTCGGACGTCGTCCAGGTCGGCGACGAAGTAATCGCCATCGGCAACCCGCTCGGGTACGACCGGTCGGTGACGGCCGGGATCGTGAGTGCGGTCGGCCGCTCGATCCAGGCGCCGAACCTGGCAACGATCGGGCACGTCATCCAGACGGACGCGGCGCTGAACCACGGGAATTCCGGCGGTCCCCTCTTGAACGCCGACGGCAAGGTCATCGGCGTGAACGCGCAGATCGCACCGTCGAGTAGCGGCGCGAACATCGGCATCGGCTTCGCGATTCCGATCAACACGGTTCGCGACGTCGCGGCCGACCTCATCCGTCATGGCAAGGTCGAGCACTCGTTCCTCGGGATCGAGGCGAAGGCGATCACGCCGCAGATCGCGAAGATCCTCCACCTGCCCGTGCAGCACGGACTGATGGTCGCGAACGTGATCGGCGGTTCGGGCGCGCAGCAGGCAGGGCTCGTCCCGGGGAAGACGCCCGTGATCGTCGCCGGCGAGAGCTGGCCGGCGGGCGGCGACATCATCGTCAAGGCCGACGGGCGTTCCGTCGCGACGATCGAGCAGCTTCGGGATCTCGTCAGCGCGAAGAAGCCGGGTCAGTCGGTGACGCTCGAGGTCTATCGCGACACGAAGAAGCTGACGGTGCAGGTGAAGCTTGGGCGACAGCCGGCGGTGCCGCCGTCATGAGTCGCCTTGGATGGCCCCGAACCCCTGGGGGCCCGCTTCCGCGAGGCCGTAGGCCAGCACGGCAAGCGGAAGCAACCGAGCCAGAGGCCCGCCCGCCTGCCCGGGCCTCTGGCTCACTTCTGTAGCGCCCGTCGCGCGCGCCGCTGACGGCGGTCTGACCCTTTGCATTGGTGCCTAGACGCGCACCGGTGCCAACGCCTGCTCTGCCGCCGCCTTTAGCCCCTCGCTGTAGCTCGGATACACGTGATGCACGAGCGCCATGTCGTCCACGGTGACTCCGAGCTTCAACGCGAGCGCGAGCGAGCCGACGATGTCGCTCGCGCCGCGGGCCACTACGTGCACGCCGAGCACCTTTCGCGTCGCGCGGTCGAAGACGATCTTGTAGAGGCCGTGCCGCGAAGTGAAGTACTGCGCGCGTGTCACGGCCGAGAGCGGATGCTTGACGACCTCGACGTCGTGGCCCTCGGCGCGTGCCTCCTTCTCCGTGAGCCCGACGCTACCGAGCTCCGGGTCGGTGAAGATCGCGGTCGGAAGAATCGAGTAGTCGGCGTTGCGCGAGCCGTCGAACATCTCGTCGACGGCGATCCGCGCCTGATACTGCGCGGTCGGCGTGAACATGGGGCCGACGGCGCAGTCCCCCGCGGCCCAGATCCCGTCGACCGACGTCCGCTGATGCTCGTCGACGACGATCCCGCGCGGCGACGCCTCGACGCCGATGCGGTCGAGCCCGAGCGCCCCGGTGTTCGCGACGCGCCCGGACGCGAGGAGCACGTCCGAGACCTCGATCGTCCGACCGCCGCTGATCGTCGCTTCGATCGCGTCGGCGTTTCGCCGGAAGCGCTCGACGCTGCCGTCGGGGAGGACGACCTCGATCCCCTCCTCCTCGAGCGACGCCTGCAGCTCCTCCGCGGCCTCCGTGTCCGAGCGCGCCGCGATCTGCGAGCCGTGATTCACGATCGTCACGCGCGAGCCGAACCGCCCGAAGATCTGCGCGAACTCCAGCCCGACGGGCCCGGCGCCGATCACGAGCAGCGACGGCGGAACCCTGTCCAGCTCGAGCGCGGAGATGTGATCGATCCAGTCGACGTCCTCGATCCCGGGGATCGGCGGGACGGCGGTGCGCCCGCCGGTCGCGATCAGGATCCGCTCCGCGCTCAGCGTGCGGTCGCCGACACGCAGCGTCTGCTCATCGACGAACGTCGCCTCTCCCTCGGCGATCGCGTACTGCGAGGCGAGCACCTCCTTCCAGCTCTGCTGATCGCGCCTGATCGAGTTCTTCCACTCGCGGAGCCGCGTCATGTCGACGTGCGGCTGCGACACGTCGATGCCGCGTTTCGCCGCCTCGTGTCCGATGTCGTGGAAGAGTTCCGCGGCGATCAGGTACGCCTTCGTCGGACGGCACGCCACATTCGGGCACGACCCGCCCCAGCGCTCGCGCTCGATCATCGCCACGTTCGCTCCGTACTCGCGCTTTGCCTTGCCGGCGCCGTCCCGCGCAGCCGATCCGGCCCCGAGGACGATCAGGTCGAACTGCTCGGTAGTCATGCGATTGCCTCCTTCGGTGCCGTCGACGCGTCGGTCCGGCCCCAGCGTCCGGGGATGCCCGTGAGCTCGATGCGCTCGATCTTGTCAGGGAGATGCGGGTCCGCGCTCAGGTCGTCGCCCTCCGGCTCGAGACCGAGCAGGACGCGCAGCAGGAGCAGCGGCGTTCCCGTCGCCCAGGCCTGCGGGGTCGATGCCGTCGGATACTCGACCGGGAAGCTCGTGCGCGTGCGCCGATAGCCTGCGAAGACCTCGGGCAGGCGATACCGGAAGAACGTGGCGGCCTCGAGCGTGGCGAGCGAGATCCGCGCGGCTTCGTCGCGGAATCCGTAGCGCGCGAGGCCGTGCGCGATCAGCGAGTTGTCATGCGGCCACACCGTGCCGTTGTGGTACCGGATCGGGTTGTAGCCCGCTTCGCCCTCGGCCATCGTCCGGACCCCCCAGCCGGAGAAGAGCGCGTCGCCGACGAGATGCTCCGCGAGCAGCTCGGCGCGATCGTCCGGGACGATGCCGCTCCAGAGAAGATGCCCGATGTTCGAAGTGAGGCTGTCGACACGCCGCTTCTCGCCGTCGAGTGCGAGCGCGTAGAAACCGCGCTCCTCGATCCAGAAGTCCGCGTTGAATCGCTCCTTGAGCTCCTCCGCTTCGGCCTCGAGCCGATCCGCGAGCGCGGCATCGCCCCAGACCTCGCGCGCGAGTCGCGCTGCGCGGACCTTCGCGTCGTAGACGTACCCCTGGATCTCGCAGGCTGCGATCGGGCCCTTCGCAATCGCGCCGTCGGCGAAGCGGATCGAGTCCCCCGAGTCCTTCCAGCACTGGTTCTCGAGGCCCGTCTCCGCGTTTCGCCGTTCGTACTCGACGTAGCCGTCCCCGTCGCGATCGCCCCACTTGTCGATCCATTCGAGCGCCGCGCGTGCGTTCGGCTCGAGGTCGCGTACGAGCGCTGCGTTTCCCGTCCAGCGCTCGACCTCGTCGAGCAGGACGAGGAAGAGCGGCGTCGCGTCCGCCGTCCCGAAGTACGGCGAGTGCGGCCGCTCCTGGAACCGCGTCAGCTCGCCGAACCGGATCTCGTGCAGGATCTTGCCCGGCTCCGCGTCGCGGAACGGATCGTCCTCGGCCGATTGTCTTGCAGCGAGCACGCGCAGCGTCGTCTCGGCGAGCTCGGGGACGAACGGCAGTGCCTGGAAGCTCGTGATCAGGCTGTCCCGTCCGAACACGGTCATGAACCAGGGCAGGCCTGCGGCAGGAAGCGCCTGGTCGGGAAAGAGCTCCGACGTGAAGCGCAGCGCCGCGAGGTCGACGAGGCTGCGTTCGTAGACGTGCTCGAGCGGATCCCAGTCCGTCTCGAGCCGCGGAGCGGACGCCAGGAACTCGTCGAGGCTCATCCCGATGTTCGGCCGCGCTTCCTCGTCGCCGTGCCGATGCTTGATCGCGAGCGCGCCCTGGTCGGTGACGGGCTGGACGAAGATGCACGTGTTCCATTCGTCGTGCGGCTCGAGCCGCACCCTGAGCGTGAAGCCGCACTCGTCGACGTCGGCCGGCTTCGAGCAGCGGATCCGCGTCTCGCGCACGAAGTCGTCGCGCCGGTAGCCGAGCGCGAGCGTCTCCTCTTCGATGCGCGTGTAGCGCTCCCCCTTCTTGGCGAGCGCGTCTTTGACCTCGAACAGGTCGGCGAAGTCGGAACCGGCGTCGAGCCGGAGCTCGAGCTCGATCGGCTCAGTGTCGTGGTTCAGGACGGTGACGTCCTCGTGGAACCCGTCTCCGATCGTCCGGTTCCGGTGGATCGAGATCGTCGGCTTTCCGGTCACCGTCCCACGCGGGGGGACGAGGAAGTGTTTCGAGGCGAAGTACTGGGTCTCGTCGGTCGAGAGGACGTCGAGCGGGTGGCCGTTCGCCGTCAGTTGCCAGCGAGAGAGGAAGCGCGTGTCGCGGTAGAAGAAGCCGTGCGGCTGGTCGGGGGATGCGTCGATGTCGCCGCGCAGGTCGGCGACGAGGAAGGTCGAGCCGTCGAGGATGCTGATCGTGTCCTTGGCCACCGGATCTCCTTGGGTCGCTCCGAAACAGTCGCGTGCGCCGCACGTCCGTTACGGAAGTCCGTTACGACTCCGACTCCAGCGGCGCCTTGTAACGCAAGACGGGCGAGGTCAGTCTGTGCCCTACCGACCGAAGGAGAGCCCATGCCGCCGCTCATCTCCCGTGGCTTCAGGGGGCGCCGGCGCGACGACGCGCCGAGCGACCGCGTTCCATCCGGCCAGCACGTGACGAAGGACTTCCCCGTGCTCTCGGCCGGCCCGACGCCGCACACGCCGCTCGACCAATGGGACTTCACGATCACCGGGGAGGTCGACGCGCTCCACCGCTGGACG
>VAYM01000115.1 GCA_005884945.1 Actinomycetota bacterium
CGTCAGGCGCGAGCGGCGGCTGCTGCGGCGGCCGGTCGCGGTGATCGCGGCCGTGCTCGTGGTGCTGTCGATGGGAGTCCTGACGTACAAAGGCGCGATAGCGAAGGAGGCGCTCGCGAGCGAGGTCGTCCAGGCGGTCCCGACCTGGGCGCAGCGGGAGGGTTTCGCGAACAACGCTCAGGCGGTCGCCGGGGCGAAGACCTTTGCGAGCTCCGGCTGCACGGCGTGTCACACGTACCTCGGCACCGGGAGCTCGAACCTCGGTGCGCCCGACCTGAGCGCGATCGGCAAGACCGGACAGGGCCCGCAGTTCTTCGCGACCTACGTCACGGACCCGTCGAAGTTCGGCAACAACGTGATGCCGAAGTTCGCGTCGCTCGGCCAGACGAAGCTGCGCCAGCTCGGCGAGTTCCTCAGTGCCTCCAAGGGCCCGAAGTAGCCGTGCGGTGCGCGTCTTCCTCGGCATAACGGGCGCCTCCGGCGCGCCGTACGCCGCTCGCCTCGTCGAGGTTCTGGCCCGCGCGGATGTCGAGCTCGGCATCTGCGCCTCCGGCGCGGGCATCGAGGTGCTCGCGACGGAGCTGTACGCAAACGCGCGGCTGTCACGCGACGAGACACTCGAGCGCTTGCTCGAGCACGCGGACGGCGGCAACGTCACCGTCTACGACCCGAACGACTGGAAGGCGCCGTACGCCAGCGGGTCGGCCAAGGTCGACGCGTACGTCATCTGCCCGTGCTCGATGGGGACGCTCGGGACGATCGCGTCCGGCGCGATGGACAACCTCATCCACCGGGCGGCGTCCGTCGCGCTCAAGGAGGAGCGCAAGCTCGTCCTCATGCCGCGCGAGACCCCGCTGTCGACGATCCACCTGCGCAACATGCTGACCCTCCGCGAGGCGGGCGCCACGATCCTCTTCCTCGCGCCCGGCTTCTACCACGGCGCCGAGAGCGTCGACGACCTCGTGGACTTCATCGTCGGCCGTGCGCTCGACCAGCTTGGTCTCGACCAGGCGTTGGTGAAAAGGTGGGGCGAGTGAGCGACTCGCCACTCGGCGCACGCCGGGGGAACCTCCCGGTCCCCCCGGGCCCCCTCCCCGGCCCCTCTTCGCGGACGGGCCGCTACGCGGCCGGACAACTCGCGCCGGACGCAGTCCGGCGCATGTTCGACCGGATCGCGCCCGTCTACGACGTGATGAACCGCGTGATGACGGCGGGCCTCGACGGGCGCTGGCGACGCGATACGGCGCGGGCGGTCGTACGTCCCGGGGACGAGGTGCTCGACGCATGTTGCGGCACCGGTGACCTCGCGGTTGCGGCCGCGCGGGCGGGCGGTCGCGTCACCGGCCTCGACTTCTCCGAGGAGATGCTCGCGCGTGCACGGCGAAAGGCACCGGAGATCGAATGGGTGTGCGGCGACCTGCTCGAGCTGCCGTTTCCGGACGAGCGCTTCGACGCGGCAACTGTCGGCTTCGGCGTCCGCAACGTCGAGGATCTCGAGCGCGCGCTCGCCGAGCTCCGCCGCGTGCTGCGTCGGGGCGGCCGTCTCGCTGTGCTCGAGATCACACAGCCGCAAGGCGTGCTCGCGCCGTTCTACCGGCTGTGGTTCGACCGAGGTGTCCCGCTGATCGGCAAGCTTCTTCCGGGTGGAGCTGCGTACACGTACCTGCCTGCGAGCGTCCGGCGCTTCCCCGGGCCGGCCGGGCTGGCGGAGCTGATGCAGGCGTCCGGCTTCGACGACGTGCGTTACCGGGTGTTCGGCGGCGGCATCGTCGCTTTGCACGCCGGAGTCGCGCGATGACGGCCCTCGCGGCGATTCGCGACGCGCCCGGGCTCGACGCGTATCTCGAAGAGCTGGAGGAACGCCTCGAGCGCGCGGTGGCGTCGCACCGCGGCGTCGTCGCCGAGATCGCCGCGGAAGCGCTGAGCGCCGGCGGGAAGCGACTGCGGCCGCTCCTCGTCTACCTCGCTTCGCCCACAGGCCCGCCGCCGGTCGAAGCGGGCGTCGCGGTCGAGCTCGTGCACATGGCGACGCTCACGCACGACGACGTCATCGACAGCGCGCGCGTGCGACGCGGCCGCGCGTCGGCGTGGACGAAGTACGGGCCCGAGGCTGCGAAGTCGGCCGGCGACTACCTGTTCGCCTGCGCGTTCAACGAGCTCGCGTCGACCGGAGACGCGCATGCCGTCTCGATCCTCGCGGATGCGACGCTGTGTCTCGCTCGCGGCGAGGCGTTGCAGCGCGTGCAGCGCCACGATCCGGACACGACCGTCGAGGCGTACCTCGAGCGGTGCGGTCTGAAGACCGGGAAGCTCTTCGAGGCCGCGTGCCGGCTCGGGGGCGGCTCCGCGGCGTTCGGCCTCGCGCTCGGAATCGCGTTCCAGATCACCGACGACATCCTCGACTGTTCGGGCGTGACGATCGAGACGGGAAAGATCGCCGGCACCGACCTGCGCGAGGGCACGCCGACCTTGCCGCTGCTGCTCGCGGCCCGGCGCGACGACGACGTCCGCGCGGCGCTCGCCGGCGGCCCGGTGCTCGAGGGAGTCCTGCTCCGCATCGCGTCGACGGGCGCGATCGAGGAGAGCCGCGAGGTCGCGCACGCATACGCGCGCAACGCGCGTGCCTGCCTGAACGGCGAGCTGCACCACGAGGAGCTCGCGTCGCTGACGCACGCGATCGTGGAGCGCGAAAAGTAATGGCCCTTCTCGAACGTACCGACACGCTCGCGCCGATCCGCGACAAGGTCGAGGCCGGCGAGCGGCTCGACCTCGAGGACGGTCTGACGCTGATGGAGTCCGACGACATCCTCGCGCTCGGCGAGCTCGCAGATCTGGCGCGCCGCAAGCGCGGTGGCGGCGACGAGGTCTACTTCGTGCAGAACCTGTATCTGAACCAGACGAACGTCTGCCGCGTGAAGTGCAAGTTCTGCGCGTTCGCGGTCACGCAGAAGCAGCCCGACGCGTACACGTACACCGGCGAGGAGCTCGTCGAGGACGCCGTGCGCCAGCACGAGCTCAGCAGCTTCACCGAGATTCACATGGTCGGCGGCGAGAGCCCGCACGTCGACTTCGACTACTACGTCGACATCGTCCGCCGGCTCCACGATGCGCTGCCGGACGTGCACCTGAAGCTGTTCACCGCGAGCGAGATCCACCACATGGCGACGCTGTCCGGGTCGACGCACGAGGAGGTGCTCGGCGAACTGCGCGACGTCGGCCTCGGCTCGCTCCCCGGCGGCGGCGCCGAGGTGTTCGCCGACCGTGTGCGGCGCCTGGTCGCACCCGGCAAGGAGCACCCGGACTTCTGGTTCCACGTGCACGACACCGCGCACCGGCTCGGGATCCCGACGCACTGCACGATGCTGTACGGGCACGTCGAGACGTACGAGGAGCGCGTCGACCACCTGCTGCGGCTGCGTGCGCAGCAGGACAGGACCGGTGGGTTCCTCGCGTTCATCCCGCTCGCGTTCCATCCGGAGAACACGGTGTTCGAGCGCCGCGGCTGGCGTCACACGACGGGCACGGACGACCTGAAGATGATCGCCGTCTCGCGCCTCCTGCTCGACAACGTGCCGAACGTCAAGGCCTACTGGATCATGATGGGACTGCCGCTCGCGCAGGTCGCGCTGCACTTCGGCGCGAACGACGTGCAGGGAACCGTCGTGCGCGAGGAGATCTTCCACGCCGCCGGGGCGCGCACCGAGACGGAGCAGAAGATCCCGGAGCTTGTGCGCTTCATCACAGAAGCCGGTCGCATTCCCGTGCAGCGCGACACGCTCTACAACGAGCTCCGTCGCTGGGCGTAACCGAGACCGCTCTCTTCCCGTTTACAACCAGTAATGCTCGCCGGACGTCGGATCCTCGTCCTGCTCGCCGCGCTGCTGGGCGCGCTCGTCCTGCTCGTCGGTCCTGCCGCGGCAGGCGGCGGGAACAACGTCGTCGTCGTCCAGAACAGCACCGACGGGTCGACGCAGGTCCAGGCGAGCACTCAGGTCATTCCCGTTCCGATGGACGCCGTGACCAGCTCGAACGTCGCGATCGCGATCAACGCGAACTGCGTCGGCTGCCACTCGTCCGCGGTCGCGGTTCAGGTCCTGATCGTCGTCGGCAGCCCGTCGTATTTCGCGCCCGGAAACGGCGCGGGTGCGGCGAACGGCGGCTGCGACAGCTGCGGCGCGTACGCGTACGCACGGCAGCACTGGATCCAGACGGATCGTCCGCCGGTCCTCGGCGGAGCAGCGCGCGCGCAGATCGACGAGCTGCGCAACGAGATCGCGGCCGCGTCGGCGTCGATTCTCCCGTCGGACGTCGCGACCGATCCGTGCGTGCCGTTGCCGAATCAGCCGCCCCCGACGTGTCCGATGCGCGATCAGCTGCTCGACGACAACCTCAACGCGCTCGCGGGCGAGCTCATCCAGGTGGTGACAGACGCGCTGCAGAACTCAGGCGCGTCGACCTCGACCCTGCTGGACCGCACCGAAGAATCGCCGAATTCGTAGGTCGCCCCGTATGATCGAGGCGTGGGCGCGATCCGCCTCGGCCGCATCTCCTACGTGAACATGGCGCCGGTCTTCTACCGGCTCGCCGCGGACGTCGAGCAGGTGCAGGGCGTCCCCACCGATCTCAACCGGCGGCTCTTGGACGGGGAGATCGACGTCGCGCCGATCTCGTCGATCGAGTACGCGCGCAACGCCGAACGGCTCCGCCTCCTGCCGCGACTCTGCGTCGGCTCCGAAGGCGCCGTCGATTCGATCCAGCTCGTGTCGCGAAAGCCGCTCGAGCAAGTGCGCAAGGTCGCGGTCACGCCCGAGAGCGCGACCTCCGTCGTCCTGACGAAGGTCCTGCTGCCGGAAGCCGCGCACGTGCGGCTCGGCGAGGAGGCCGACGCCACGCTCCTGATCGGCGACGCGGCGCTCAAGTCCGCGTTCGAGGACCCGACGCCGCACCACGACCTCGGCCGACTCTGGCTCGAGCGGACGGGGCTGCCGATGGTCTTCGCCGTCTGGGCGTGCCCCGAGCCGGTGCCGCCCGGCCTCGCCGAGCTGGAGGACGCGCTCGTCGCATCGGTCCGGCTGGCCCGCGCGGAGCCGGAAACGCTCGCGCACGAGGCGAGCGAGCGCTACGGCTATCCCGCAGGTTTTCTCGCGCGGTACTTCGAAAAGCTCCGCTACCGGTTCGGACCGCGCGAGCGTGCCGGCCTGCTGACGTTCCTCGAGCTGGCGCGCGACGTCGGCGAGCTGGACGAAGTGCCGGAGCTTCGCTTCGTGCGCGAGGCGGTGGTCGCGTGAGCGTTGCCGCGGTTCTTGATAAGGCGCTCGACGGGGAACGGATCGGCGATGCGGACGCGGTCGCGTTGCTCGAGTCGCGCGACCTCGTTGCCGTCGGTCGCGCCGCGAACGAGCTGCGCAACCGCCGAGCGGATCCGGCGCGGATCACCTTCATCGTCGATCGCAACCTGAACTACACGAACATCTGCTACACGGACTGCGACTTCTGCGCCTTCTACCGCAGCCCGGGCGACACGCGCGAGGGCTACCTGCTGCCCAAGCCGATCATCTTCAAGAAGATCGAGGAAACGCTCGCGCTCGGGGGCACGGGCCTGCTGATGCAGGGCGGTCACCATCCCGACCTCGGGATCGACTACTACGAGGATCTCTTCCGCTCGATCAAGGCGCGTTATCCGATCCACCTTCACGCGCTGTCGCCGCCGGAGGTGCAACACATCGCCCGCCGGTCGAAGCTGACGATTCCGGCAACGCTCTCACGCCTCCGCGACGCCGGCCTCGACTCGCTACCGGGCGGCGGCGGCGAGATCCTCGTCGACCGGGTGCGTCAGATCGTCTCGCCGAAGAAGACGAAGTCCGACGAGTGGCTCAATGTCATGCGACACGCACACCGGCTCGGCATGTCGACGACCGCCACGATGATGTACGGGCACGTCGAGACGATTCCGGAGCGTGTCGAGCACATGCGCCGCATCCGCGAGCTGCAGGACGAGACGCGCGGCTTTCGCGCGTTCATCTCGTGGACGTTCCAGAACGACGGGAACCGCCTCGCCGACGAAGTGCCGCGCGAGCGCATGCCGACGTCGTTCGACTACCTCCTGACGCAGGCCGTGTCGCGCATCTACCTCGACAACGTCGACCACATCCAGTCGTCGTGGGTGACGCAGGGAATGAAGATCGGCCAGGTCGCGCTCGGGTTCGGCGCGGACGACATGGGCTCGGTGATGATCGAGGAGAACGTGGTCTCCGCCGCGGGCACGACGCACCGGACGTCGACGGACGAGCTCGTCCACCTGATCAAGTCGGTGGGGAAGGTTCCGGTGCAGCGCGACACGCTGTACCGCGACGTCAAGGTCTGGAACTGAGATGCGAAGGGCTCCCGAAGGAGCCCTTCGCACAACAGCTGCCGACACCCCTACCTGCGGTGCCGTACCGTGCTGAACAGCGCGCGCAGCGTCGCAACCGAGCGAGCGCTCGGGTCGACCTTGAACGATTTCAGCGAACTGCCGGCGTTCATCGAGTTCGCGCAGTCGCTCGACGTTCCGACCGCGAAGGCCTGAGGCGTGTCACCCTGATTGACCACGTCGAGGGCGGTCGTCAGGAACGGCTGCGACCCGTCGGTCTTCGCATAGACGTAGCCCTCCGTCGAACCGCCGTACCGGGCGACCGGGATTGCCTGGATGAACAGACAGGAGCCGATGACGTTGTTCAGTGTCTTGACCTGCTTCTGCAGCGACCCGACCGTTTTCTTCAGCGCTGCGAACTGTCCGGGCGTGACCGCCTGCTGACCGCCGCCGGCGGTGGCCGCATAGAGACCGACCGCGAGTCCCGCTGTCGCGACGAGCACAAGGAGACGCTTCATTCGCTTCCCTTCGTCTGCGCGCGGACCCCTGAACCCGCGCTGATTCGAGGGTCATAGCACTTCTGACCGCCGGAGACGAGGGCGCCCGGCTGGCGGCTCCGCTACCGTGAAGCGGGTTTGCTTCGCCGCGCCGTCACATTCGCCCTGATCGTGGGTGGGCTCGTTGCGCCCGCCGCCGCCGCCGCCCCGGTCCGCGGCCAAACGCTGATGCCCGGCGTCGTGTATTCGAAGCAAGTCGACTTCACGCCGCACGGCCCCGTCGTCCTCAACGTCGTCTCGACGCCTCGCCCGACCGGCCTGTACTCGATCAAGGCCTTGCTCTCGAACGGCGCCGTGGCGGGTCGCGAGCGCCTGACCGACATGGAGTCCGGGCTGTCGGCGGCCGCGACGGTCGTCGGCGTCAACGGGGACTTCTTCGACACGCGCTGGGGGACGCCCTCGAGCGTGCTCGTGCGAGGCGGCGTGCTCGGCGCGGGCACGAGGGGAGGACGGTCGGCTGTCGGCTTCGACGCCGGCGCCGGGCTGCACGTCGACCGGCTCTCCCTGGACGGCTCCTGGAAGGGGACAGGCCAGTTCCGGCCCATGGGGCTGAACGAGCCGCCTGGACGGTCGAACGTGACGCTCTACACGTCTGCGTGGGGCGCCGCGACGCCGGCCGAGAACGGCACCGTCGAGGCGATCCTCGCGCCGTTCCCCGCGGCGCGGCCTAACACGACGCTGACCGCTCCGGTGACGCAGGTGGTCCAGGGCGGGAACCAGCCGATCCCACCGAACGGCGCCGTCCTCGTCGCACGCGCCGGGCAAGTGAACACCCTGACCTCGGAGGTCCCAGCGGGCGGGCAGGTCGCGATCCGCCTCATCCTCACGCCCCGGTGGAGCGACGTCCAGGAAGCGGTCGGCGGCGGCCCCGTCCTCGTCCGGAACGGTCACCCTGTGTTCCGCGCGAACGAGTCGTTCAGCATCTCGCAGCTCTTCACTCGCACCGCACGCAGCGCCGTCGGCCAGACGGCGGACGGACGTGTGCTCTTCGTCACCGCAGACGCCGGCCGTCCCGGTTACAGCACCGGCTTGACGAGCTTCGAGCTCGCGCTCGCGATGATGCGCTTCGGCGCCGTCAACGCGTGCGGTCTCGGCACGGGCGCGGGGGCGACGCTCGCGTTCGACGGCAAGCTGCTGAGCCGTCCGTCCGACCGTGCCGGCGAGTCGCCCGTCGCCGATGCGCTCGTCGTCACCTACGAAGGCGTCTACGCGCCGGCCCCCGCGCCGACCGTCGCCGTCGGCAAGACCGAAGCGCTCGCCTACAAGGTCGTCCGGCGCTCGACTGTGACGGCGACGCTGACGGGCCCGGGCGGGACGACGACGCTCGACGCGGGCACGAAGGAGCCCGGGACCTACACGTTCAACTGGACGGCGACGACTGCGGGAAAGTGGACGTTGAGCGTCGACGCGGTCGACGACCTGGGGCGAAGCTCGAGCACCGACCGCACCTTCACCGTCGGTGCGACGTCCCGCCGCGGATAGCCTCCCCGGATGCTCGCGAGCGTCACGGGGTCGGTCACGTCGCTGATCGGCGACCACGGCCTCTACGCCGTCTTCGGGCTGATGGTGATCGCGGCCGTCCTACCGGCAGCGAGCGAGTTGACGATGCTGTACGCAGGAGCACTTGCCGCGGGCGCGTTCGCGAATGCGCACGTGATCGCATTCGGGCACACGCTGCATACTCAGTTCGGCGCATACGCCGCGATCTCCCTCGCCGGGCTCGCCGGCAACCTCGTCGGAGGTGCGGGCGGCTGGGCGCTCGGCCGTTATGCGGAGAAGGGTCTCGAGCGGCACGGGAAGGTGCTCCACCTCACGCCTGCTCGCTTGAACCGCGCCGAGCGCTGGTTCGCGCGCTTCGGCCGGATCGCGGTCCCCGTCGGCTTCACGACGCCCGGGATCCGATCCTTCGTCGCGATTCCGGCAGGTGTCGCGCGCATGCCGTTTCCGAGGTTCTTCCCGCTTGCCGGGATCGGCTGCGCGGTCTTCTGCTTCGGCCTCGCAGCCGTCGGCTGGGCCGTCGGATCGAGTTACGGCAGCGTTCGCCGCTACCTGGACTACGTGGTGATCGCCGCGCTTGTCGTCCTCGTTGGCTACGTGGCCGCGCGCTGGCGGTCCTCTAGACTCCCTCGCAGTGGCCCCGATCCCGCTGGTTGACGTCAAGGCGCAGTACGCGCCGCTGATGCCGGAGTTGCTCGAGCGCGTGCGCGACGTGATGGATTCCGCGGAGTTCATCCTCGGGCCGAACGTCGGCGCATTCGAGCGTGAAGCGGCCGAGTTCCTCGGCGTCCCGGAGACGATCGGCGTCGCCAACGGAACGGATGCGCTCGTGCTCGTCCTCGACGCGATGGGAATCGGACCGGGAGACGAGGTCATCTGCCCCGCGTTCACGTTCTATGCCACGGCGGAGTCGATCGCACGGCGCGGCGCGACCCCGGTGTTCGCCGACATCGACGCGTCGACGATGAACCTCGATCCTGCCGATGTTGCGGAGAGAATCACGTCGCGGACGAAGGCGATCATGCCCGTGCATCTGTTCGGACGCCCCGCCGCGTTGCAGGAGCTCGCGTCGCTCGGCGTCCCGTTGATCGAGGACGCGGCGCAGGCGTTCGGCTCGCCCGACATCGGGCGCGTCGGGGTCTCGTCGACGTTCAGCTTCTATCCGACGAAGAACCTCTTCGCGTTCGGCGACGGCGGTCTCGTCGCTGCGAACGACGAGGAGCTCGGGCACCGCGTGCGGCTGTTGCGCTTCCACGGCTCGCGCGACAAGGTCGACTTCGAGCTCGTCGGCTACAACTCGCGCCTCGACGAGCTCCAGGCCGCGGTGCTGCGCGTGTTTCTCCGTCAGCTGCCGCAGTGGACGCAACAGCGCCGCGAGGCCGCAGCGCGCTACTCGGAGCTCGGGCTCGGGGAGCTGTGCGAGTGCCCGCCGGACGAACCGGGCCACGTGTACCACCTCTTCGTGTGCCGCTCGCCCGAGCGGGACCGCATTCTCGCCGCGCTGAAGGAAGCGGAGATCGGGACCGCGGTGTACTACTCGACACCGTCGCATCTGCAGCCGGCGCTTCGCCACCTCGGCTACGAGCCCGGGTCGCTTCCCGAGACGGAGCGCGTCGCGCGCGAGAACTTCTCCGTTCCGCTGTGGGCCGGCATCGACGCCGCGACGCAGGAGCGCGTCGTCGAGGTCGTCCGCTCTGCGGCTGCCGTCGCCGCCCGATGATCCCGGTCAACCGGCACCGAATCTGGAACGTCCTTGCCGACGCGGCGCTGATCGCGCTCGCGTGGTGGTTCGCGTTCTGGCTGCGCTTCGACCACGGCGTGCCGGCGCCGTACCACCGGCTGATGGTGGACACGATCGGCATCGCCGTCGTCGTGAAGCTCACGATGTTCGTCGTCTTCGGCTTCTACAACCGGTGGTGGCGTTACGTGTCGACGCGAGACATGTGGGGCGCGGCGCGCGGCGTCACCGCGGCGTGCATCGTCGCCGACCTCGTCGTCTTGCTCGCGCATCCGGTGAAGGGATTCCAGCTGCCGCGCTCCGTCGCCGTCCTCGACTGGCTCCTACTGCTCGCGCTCGTCGCGGGCACGCGGCTAGTCGCACGGAGCCTGATCGAGCGGCCCGACGCTGCGCGGCTCGTCGCGCGCGGCAAGGAGGTCGTGATCGTCGGCGCCGGCGACGCGGCGCAGCTCGTCATCCGCGAGATGCAGCGCGCCCCGAGCCTCGGCTACACGCCGATCGGCCTCATCGACGACGATCCGCGGAAGAAGAACCTCCGGCTGCACGGCGTCCGCGTGCTCGGGACGACCGCGCAGTTGCCGCACCTGCTGCGCGAGAACCGACCGGACGAGGTGCTCATCGCGATCCCGTCCGCGTCGGGTGAGGAACGCCGGCGCATCGTCGAGATGGCGCGCGACGCACGGATTCCCGTGAAGACGCTGCCGGGGTTGTACGAGCTGATCGCCGGCGACCTCAACCTCACCGGACAGATCCGCCCCGTCGAGGTGCAGGACGTGCTCGGGCGCGAGCCGGTGGAGGTCGATCTCGCCTCGATCGCGCGGTACCTCGCGGGCGAGACGGTGCTCGTCACGGGCGCGGGCGGGTCGATCGGCGCCGAGCTGTGCCGTCAGATCGCGCGCGTCGCCCCGGCGCGGATCGTGCTCGTCGAGAACTCCGAGGCGGCGCTGTTCGACGTCGAGCGGGAGCTCGTCGAGGAGCGTGAGTTCTCCGCGGTGGCGCCGGTGCTGGGCGACTGCGGCGACCGCGCGAAGATGAGCCAGGTCTTCGAACGCTACCGGCCGTCGGTGATCTTCCACGCAGCCGCGTACAAGCACGTCGCGCTGCTCGAGGCGAACCCACTCGGGGCGGTGCGGAACAACACGCTGACGACGAAGGTGATGGCGGACGTCGCGGTCGAGTACGGCGCCGCCCGCTTCGTCCTCGTCTCCACCGACAAGGCCGCGAGCCCGAAGAACCTCCTCGGCCAGTCGAAGGCCGTGTGCGAGTGGATCGTCGAGGCGTACGGCAACCGCGAGGACGTCTCGACGCGGTTCGTCGCCGTGCGCTTCGGCAACGTTCTGAACTCGTCGGGAAGCGTCATCCCGATCTTCCGCCGTCAGATCGAGAAGGGCGGCCCCGTAACCGTGACGCATCCCGAGATGACTCGCTACTTCATGACGATCCCCGAGGCGGTGTCCCTCGTCGTGCAGGCCGGAGCGATCGGCGGCCGTGGCCAGGTGTACGTCCTCGACATGGGCGAGCCGGTGAAGATCCTGGACCTCGCGCGCAACATGATCCGGCTCTCCGGCAAGGAGCCGGAGAAGGACATCGCGATCGAGTTCATCGGCCCGAAGCCCGGCGAGAAGCTCAACGAGGTGCTGTGGAACCAAGGCGAGACCGTCGGGCCGACGTCGCACGCGAAGATCTTCAGAGCCGCGCGCGCGCCGATCGATCCGCTGTGGCTCGAGGACGAGCTCGCGGAGCTGGAGCACATGGTCGCCCGCGGCGAGACGCTGGACGTCGTCTCGAGGCTCGCGGCGTTGATGCGCGAGCCGCGCCGAGTGGGTAGCGCCGTGCTCGAAGACACGCTGCACTGACGCTCGTCACGCATTAGGCACACGTTCGGCACTCGCGCGTGCGTGTTTCGCAGCGTCTCCGTCCAACGGCGCCTCTAGGGTGGACTCGTGGACGCCGAAGGGATCTTCGCGGGGCTGAATCGCGAGCAGGCACGCGCGGTCGAGGCCGTTCGCGGTCCGGTTTGCATCCTCGCGGGAGCGGGGTCGGGGAAGACGACGACGATCACGCGTCGCGTCGCGCACCAGGTCGCGTCCCGCGCGTTCGACGCCGGTGAGATCCTCGCCGTCACGTTCACGGACAAGGCGGCGGGCGAGATGCGCGCACGTCTCGGTGCGCTCGGCGTGGACGGCGTCGCAGCGCGGACGTTCCACTCGGCGGCGCTGGCGCAGCTGCGCTGGCTCGGCGAGGCGCCGCGGAAGATCATCGCCTCGAAGGCGCTCTGGCTTCGTCAGATCGGGAACTCGCTGCCGCGGCCGTACCGCTTCCGGCCCGCGGGCGATCTCGCGACGGAGATCGAGTGGGCGCGGAACCGGCGGCTGACGCCCGACACGTACCGCCGCGAGCTGGGCGATCGCGCACCGCCGATTCCCCCTGACTTGATGGCGCGTGTCTTTCGCCGCTACGAGCAGCGGAAGACGGATTCCGGCCACGTCGACTTCGAGGACCTGCTCGAGCTCGCGATCCGGATGTTCGACGACGATCCGCACGCGCTCGCCGCCGTGCGCGAGCGGTATCGGGCGTTCACCGTCGACGAGTACCAGGACGTCAACCTGCTGCAGCAGACGCTGCTCGACCGGTGGCTCGGCTCCAGTGAGGAGCTCTGTGCCGTCGGCGACGACTATCAGTCGATCTACGCGTTCACGGGCGCGACGCCGGCGTATCTCCTCGGGATGCCGGCGCGCTTTCCCGACGCGACGGTCGTGCGGCTCGAGGCGAACTACCGCTCGACGCCCGAGATCCTGGCGCTCGCCAACCGCATCGTTCCGCACCTCGGCGGTGCCGAGAAGATCCTGCGCGCGACCTGTGCGTCCGGGCCCGAGCCGGCGCTGAGTCCGTTACCGACGCGCGAGGCCGAGCTCGAGCTCGTCGTCGACCGCGTGCGTGCATTGCGCGCGGAAGGCGTTCCGCTCGAGGAGATGGCCGTGCTCAGCCGCACGAACGCGGGGCTGATCCCGTTCGAGGAGTCGTTCCACAAGGCGGCGATCCCGTCTCAGGGGGCATCGCTGCTCGGCCGCGAAGCCGCGCGACAGTTGCTGAAGCGGATGCGCGAGTTCGAGTCGACCGCCGTTGCGGCCCGCGTACGTGGCCTCGCGGAGGATGCGGGCTGGCTGCAACATCCGCCGGACAAGCTCGGGGAGCGAGAGCTCGTTCGGCAAGCCGACCTGAATCGCCTCGTCGAGCTGGCGACCGCGTTCGACGACGGCGTACGGACCACGCGCGACTTCGTCGCGGACCTCGAGGCGCGCTTCGGGTCGACGGGTGCCGAGCGTCGCGGCGTCCACCTGCTGACGCTGCACGGCGCCAAGGGGCTCGAGTTCGAGGCCGTGTTCCTCCCGCGGGTCGAGGAGAAGGAGCTGCCGATCCGGCAGGCCAGGAAGGACACGGAGATCGCCGAGGAGCGGCGGTTGCTCTATGTCGGTATGACACGCGCCAAGCGGTATCTCGCGCTGACGTGGAGCGCACGGCCGAGCCGCTTCCTGCGCGAGCTCGGCGTGGAGACACGGCCGACGCGGGCGCAAGAGCCCGACGATCCGCTCTACTCAGCCTTGAAACAGTGGCGGTACAAGCGCGCGAGCGAGGATGAGCAACCGGCGTACCTCGTCTTTCACAATACGACGCTCGCCGAGATCGCTGCGCGCCGGCCACGCGACCTCGGCGAGCTCGGCGCGGTTCCGGGCGTCGGTCCGACGAAGCTCGAACGCTACGGCTCGGAGGTGCTCGCCGTGCTTCGCGCGGCGTGACGTTGGCACTCTGGCGTGCGACGCCGGGGTCGGAAGGTCGCGTCAAGGCGGCCGAGCACTTGTTCGACGATCCGGTGAGCGTCGAGGCGACGGCGCGTTTCCTGGGGAGCGACGCGAATCACCTCGTCGTCGCCTACGTCGACGGTGCGCCGGCGGGGTTCGTCTCCGGCACCGAAATCTCGCATCCGGATCAGCCGAAGCCCGAGCTGTTCCTCAACGAACTCGGCGTCGACCCCGCGTTTCGCGGCCGCGGCGTCGGCCGTGCGCTCGTCGCGAAGCTGTGGGAGATCGCGCAAAGCCACGGCTGCCGGGGCATGTGGGTCCTGACGGACGGCGACAACGAGGCCGCTTGCAGGACCTATGCCGCCGCCGGCGGCTCGCCCATGGGCGCGGAGATCATGTTTCAGTGGGGCGAGACCTAGAGCCCAACGGTCGTCTAGTCGTTCGTCGGGGCAAGCTCGACCCGGATGCGCGGAAGCCGACGCCGCTCGGTTGCACGCGCGACGCGTTCGACTGTCTCCTTCGTCTGGCCGAGTTCCGTCCTCGTGTCCCTCTGGTCGACGTGGATCTCGTGCTGGAGCTCGCGAACCTCGCCCATCAGTTGGGCCACTTCGAGCTGGAGCCGCCGCAGCTCACGGCCGTCCCGAAAGCTGACGAGTGCGAGGTACACGAGCGGAATCGTCGCCACGATGCTGAAGCTCCCGCTGGCGACCACGAAGATGTCGAGTCCCGACGCGTGCATCCTCTACGTCTAGCGAACACCGACGGCGGGCGCAAAGACGCTACGGACCGCACGAAACGGGCGCACCTAATCCGTCACGGCAGCCAGAAGGAGCGCGAGCATTTCTTCGGGATCGCGACGCGCCGGTGAACCGTTGATTCCGTCTCGCTTGCGCAACTCGAGTGCGCGCGGATCTGTGAGGGGCTTCAGCCGTCCCTGGCGGATGAGTTCCTCGTCGACGCCGCCGAGCCGGCCGCCGTAGGTCGTGTAGACCGGTACGCCGAGTGCGGCGGCCTCGCGGTTCATCGTTCCGCCCGCCGAGACGACGAGGTCCGCGAGCGCAATGAGGCTCTGCGCGTCGACGGCGCGGTCGGGCAGGACGATCGACGGCAGTTCCAGTCCGCGCACGTACTCCCGCTGCTCGTCGGTGCGCGGCAACACGACCGCCTGCACCTCCTCGTGGCGCCCGAGGAAGTCGACCGTCTGCGGGAACAGCGGATTCGAGTGGCGGTGGTACAGCGAGACATCCGGCGGCGGGCGTAGCACGACGAGCACGCGCGACGGATCGAGCCCGAGGGCGTCGAGCACTGTGCGGTCTGGCTCGAAGTCCGCGAGGTAGTACTCCTCCTTCAGTCCTTCGTACTGGAGCAGCTTCGGCGGTCGGGCCCCGTACCGGGCGAGACGTTCGGGCGGGATCGCGTCGGGCACGACCACCTTCGTCGCGGCGCGGCAGCCGAGCTGATGCTGCAACCAGGCGAACTCGTAGTTGAGCTCGTGCGACCCGTGCGCGAGCGCGACGTCGAAGTCACGTCCGCGAGCCCAGCGTCGCAGCGCGCGCAGACGTCTCTGGAGCGCGCGCAGCTTGCCGAGGCGCGAACGGCCGCCGTGTCGCCCGATCACGTCCGCCTCGAGCCCGTGCAGCTCGAGCAGCTGAAGAGTCTGGGCATAGTCGCGCGCCGTGATCTCGACCTCGTCGCCTCGCGCGCGCAAGATCGCGACGAGCGGGCGGAACACGAGCACGTGCGCCGACGCCGTCATGTCGATCCAGACGCGGAGCGGGCGCGTCGCGCCCGCGGAGCGTCTTGTCCGCGCAAGCGGACCACTGGAGGGGGGCTCGGGGGGGATCGGGAGGTTCCCCCCGTTACCCTGCGGATGCGCCGTCACGCAGTGAGGCCTTGTAACAGTCTGTTGCTAACCATCGCGGGCTCGCGCTCGACGTGGCGCTCGTGCCAGAGCGTGAACGCGAGCAGCCCCCATAGCTGGCGGCTCAGGTCCTCCCGGCCCGCGACGTGGTCGTCGATCAGCCGCGTCACGACCTCCGGCCGGAAGAAACCCTGGCGCCGCAACCGCTCCCGCGAGAGCGTCTCGCGCGCGAACGGCTCGAGATCGCCGCGCAGCCACGCCGCGGCCGGAATCGAGAAGCCGCGCTTCTTGCCGTGCACGATCTCGTGCGGCAGCAACGGCTCCGCGGCCTTGCGCAGCAACACCTTCTTGGCAAGCCCGCGAACCTTGTGGCGCGCCGGCAGCGCAAGCGCGAGGTTCGTCACCGCAGTGTCGAGATACGGGACCCGCGCCTCGAGCGAATGCGCCATCGACGCGCGATCCGTCTTCACGAGGAGGTCGTCCACGAGGTACACGCCGAGGTCCACGTCCTGCAGGCGCGCGAGCTCGTCCGCCCCTTCGGTCTCTGCGTACCGCGCACGCAGCACGTCTACCGGATCGAAGGCACTGCGCCGGCCCGTCAGCTCCGCGCGCGCGTCGGCGGAGAAGATCTCCTTCCAGCCGTGGTGGCGCTCGAGCGGCGGGAGGTGCGCGGCGCGGACGAATCGCTTCGCGCGGTAGTCGAAGCTCGTCCGTGCGTCCGAGCTCGGCAGCCGCTCGACGAACGGCCGGGCGAGACGCGCAAGGCCGCCGAGACGCTGCGCGAGGAGATCCGCGGTGTACGTGTAGTACCCGCCGAAGAGCTCGTCGCCCCCTTCTCCCGAGAGCGCGACCTTCACGTCCGACGCGGCGAGCTGCGACACGAGGTAGGTCGGCAGCGCCGACGAGTCCGCGAACGGCTCGTCGAAGGCCTCCGCGAGCGCCGGCAACAAGAGTGCGGCGTCCGGCCGCAACACGAGCTCGCGATGCCGCGTCCCGTAGCGCGAAGCGACTCGGCGCGCGTCGGCGAGCTCGTCGAACGACCGCTCGGCGAATCCAATCGAGAACGTTCGCACCGGCTCCGCGCTCAACTCGGCGGCGAACGCTGCGAGGAGCGACGAGTCGACACCGCCGGACAGCAGGACTCCGACCGGAACATCGCTGACGAGATGCGCGCGGACCGAGTCACGCAGCCGTCCGCGCAGCTCCTCGACGAGCTCGGCCTCGTCGTCGTTGCGCACGTCGGCTCGCGGTGCCGGGCGCGCGAATCGCGACAGCCGGATGCGACCGTCCTCCCAGACGAGCAGGAAGCCGGCCGGCAACTTCCTGACGTCGCGGAAGATCGACAGCGGCGCCGGAATCGAGTTGAACGCGAGGAATGCCTCGAGGGCGTCGAGGTCGATCTCGCCGCGGCGCAGCGCGCGCAGCTCCGAGGCAAACGACAGCTCGCCGTCCTCGTCGCGGTAGTACAGCGGCTTGATCCCGAAGCGGTCGCGCGCGAGGAGGAGCCGCTCGCGTCGCGCGTCCCAGAGCGCGATCGCGAACATCCCGCGCAACCGCTCGGCGAACGCGTCTCCGACCTCCTCGTACAGATGGACGAGCACCTCGGTGTCACCGGCCGTGCGGAAGCGATGACCGGCGCGCTCGAGCTGGCGGCGGAGCTCGCGGTAGTTGTAGATCTCGCCGTTCTGGACGACGTGGACGCTCCCGTCCTCGTTTCCGATCGGCTGGTCGCCGGTCTCGAGGTCGATGATCGAGAGGCGTCGCGCAGCGAGCGCAACGGGGCCGTCGACGTACTCGCCGAAGCTGTCCGGTCCGCGATGGACGAGCGTCGCGCTCATGGCCGCCGCACGGTCGAGGTCCGCGCGCCCGCGCGTCGTCGCGATCCCGCAGATCCCACACATGCGGAGGAGTCTAGGAGCGGCGTACGCTGCCGAGGTGCACTTCGGCACCCACGAGCAACTGATCCTCCTGGCGCTCCTCCTCGCGCTCGCGGCGATGCTGATCGTCTCGCCAATCGTCCGGGTCCCGTATCCGATCCTGCTCGTCCTCGCAGGGCTGGCGGTCAGCTTCATCCCCGGGATGCCGACACTCCAGCTCCCGCCGGATGTCGTGCTCGTCGCCGTCCTGCCGCCCCTCCTCTACTACTCGGCCTACTCGACGTCGTTACGCGATCTGCGCCAGAACGCGCGCCCGATCTCGCTGCTGGCGATCGGGCTGGTGATCGCGACGACCTGCGCCGTCGCCGTCGTCGCGCACGAGCTGATCGACAACTTCTCGTGGAGTGCCGCGTTCGTGCTCGGCGCAGTCGTCTCTCCGACCGACCCGCTCGCGGCGACGAAGATCACGCGCCGCCTCGGTGTGCCCCGTCGCATCGTCGCGGTGATCGAAGGCGAGAGCCTCGTCAACGACGGCAGCGCGCTCGTCCTGTACAAGGTCGCGGTCACGGCCGTCGTCGCGGGGACCTTCTCCGTGTGGGATGCCGGCCTGAAGTTCCTCTGGAGCGTCACCGGCGGCATCGGGATCGGGCTCGTCGTCGGCTATCTCGTCGCCGAGCTGCGACGGCGGCTCGACAGCCCCCCGCTCGAGGTGACGATCGCGCTCCTGACCGGCTACTTCGCATTCATTCCCGCGGCCGCAGCGGGCGCCTCGGGCGTGCTCGCGGTCGTCACGGCAGGCGTGTACATAGGCTGGCTCACGCCCGAGCTGACCTCGGTGCAGACCCGCCTCCAGGGCGCGGGTGTCTGGGAGATCCTCGCGTTCCTCATCAATGCCCTGCTCTTCGCGCTCGTCGGCTTGCAGCTGTCGCACATCGTGAACGCGCTGCAGGCAACGTCGAACGGCAAGCTGATCACGTACGCACTGCTCGTGACGGGAACCGTGATCGTCACGCGAATCGCATGGATCCCCTTCAACGTCTACCTGCCACGCAAGCTGTTCCCGCGGATCCTCGAGCGCGATCCGTATCCGCCGTTCTCGTGGCCGCTCGTGATCTCGTGGACCGGCATGCGCGGCGCAGTGTCGCTTGCCGCAGCGCTCGCGCTTCCGCTGACGACCCACGCGGGTCATTCGTTCGACGAGCGCAACCTGATCATCTTCCTCACCTTCTGCGTGATTCTCGGAACGCTCGTCCTGCAGGGCCTCACGCTGCCGGCGCTCATTCGCTCGCTGCACTTCGAGGACGACGGCAGCGCGCAGCGCGAGGAGCACAAGGCCCGAATCCACGCCGCCGATGCTGCGATCGCACGGCTCGACGAGCTCGTCGACGAAGACTGGGTCCGCGAGGACACGGCCGAACGCCTCCGCGGACTCTACGGCTTCCGGCGCAACCGGTTCTGCGCCGCGAGCTGCTCGAGGCGGAGCGTGCGGCGATCGTCGACCTGCGCCGTCGCCGGGTGATCAACGACGACGTCATGCATCGCCTCGAGCGCGACCTCGACCTCGAGGACGCCAGGCTCGATGTGTGATTCCCCCTCGATCGAGGGATTGCCGTCTACCCCTTCCGGGGGACAGACTGCGAGCGGGGATTCTGGGGGATGGGGATGGATCCGAACACACACGCGTTCGTGCTCGCGACGGCAGCGATCACGTCGATCGCCTTCGCGATCTCGTTCATGAACGTCCTCGCGGTTGTGCTCAGCCACCTCCTCCAATAAGCCCGCGGAGGAATTGGCGCAGCACGCGCCAGGCGGTTGTCACGAGCGTCCGCAGGTAGAGGCGCACCGAGCGATCGGCGATCCACTCGAGGTCGTGTGCCAGCTTCTCTGCCATCGACGTCTCGTAGCCGCGCCGCACCTGCGCGAAGCCTGTGAGCCCCGGGCGAACGACGAGCCGTTGCCAGTACGCGGGTAGGTCCACGGCGAGCTCTTCGAAGAACCGTGGACGGATCGGGCGCGGACCCACGAGGCTCATCTCGCCGACGAGGACGTTCCAGAGCTGCGGGATCTCGTCGAGCTGCGTCGCACGGAGCCAGCCGCCGAGTCGCGTCGTCTCGGCCTTCGTGCGCCGCACGAGCTCCTCGCCGAGATACGGACCCAGCCGATCCTCCGCGCCGCGACGCAGCGTCCGGAACTTCAGCATGTCGAAGATCCGCCCGCCCCGACCGACGCGCTCGCCGCGGTAGAAGAGCGGCCGACCGCTCGTCGTGAGGAGGACGAGCGCAATCGGCACTGTCAGCGGCAGCGTGACGAGCAGGAAGAACGACGACAGCGTGATGTCGAGCCCACGCAGGACGGCATCGCGGCCTCGCTTGGGACTCGCCGCGGTGAGGCTCGAGAACCGCTGGATGAAGGAGTCGTCCGGCGCCCCGACGGCCATCCGTCGGATGCTAAGGCCTGCGCGTTTGCATAATGGACGCTTATGGACACGCGACAGCTTGCTGCGTTCTGCGCAGTCGTCGAGCGCAAGAGCTTCTCCCAGGCGGCGGAGCGGCTCGGCGTCACGCAGCCCGCCGTCTCGCTGCAGATCCGCTCGCTCGAGCAGCGGCTCGGGACGCAGCTCCTCGACCGTTCCGGTCGCCGCGTCGAGCCGACGGAGGCGGGGCTCCGGCTGTACGCGTCCGCGCAGAAGCTGCTCGCTCTCGAGCAACAGCTCGTCGAAGAGGTCAACGGCGACGCCGAAGGGACGCTCGCGGGAACGCTCGAGATCGGCGCCTCGACGGGACCGGGCGGGACCGTCGTGCCTGTCCTCCTGTGCGAGTTCCACGAAGCGCACCCCGACGTGCGCGTCCGCTTCTCCGTTTCCGACACGCACTCGGTGATCGCCTACGTCGCCGAGCGCGAGCTCGAGCTCGGTGTGGTCGGCGCAGCGCCGCGCCACCGCGGCGTCACGTACGAGCCGTTCTTCCGGGACGAGGTCGTGCTGGCCTGTCCGAGCGATCACCGATTCGCGGGCAAGACGGTGTCGCTCGACGATCTGCGCGGCGAGCCGTTGCTCGTGATGCAGGAAGGCGCCGGCGTCCGGCAGGTGATCGAGGAGGAGCTGCGCACCGTGGGGACGCGCCTGCGCGATCTCGGCGTGCATGTCGAGCTCGGCCTGCAAGAGTCCGTTCGCAGCGCCGTCGCAGCGGGCCACGGTGTCACGTTCATCTCGCGCACCGCGCTCGAAGCCGACCTCGCCGCCGGAACGATCGCGCTCGCACGCGTCCGCGGCTTCGATCCAGTGCGCGAGATCTACCTCGTGCGCGCGAGCGGTCGCGCCGAGACGCGCGCAGCGCGGGCGTTCGTCGAGTTCGCGCGTTCCCGCCTGCCCACGTGATCGTCCGCTGGGAGCTCGACGAGCTGTCCGGCGTGCTCGCGGAGATCGGGATCGAGCGTCCGTTCCTCGTCGCGTCCCCTCGCTGGGAAGCGCCGGTCGACGTCGCGGGCCGCTGGTCCGAGATCCCGTCGCATCGTGCGCAGGTCGAGGGTGACGCTGACGGCATCCTCGCGATCGGCGGCGGCAGTGCGATCGACACGGCGAAGGCGCTGTCCGCTTCGACCGCGTTGCCGCTCGTCTCGGTTCCGACGACGTACTCCGGTGCGGAGTGGACGACCTTCTTCGGCATCCGCGACCGCGAGCGCAAGATGCGCGGCGGAGGCAGCGGCGCTCGTCCCGCAGGGATCGTGTACGACGTCGCGCTCACGCTCGATCTGCCGCGCCACGTCACCGGTGGGACGGCGATGAATGCGCTCGCGCATTGCTGCGAGGCGCTGTACGTACAAGGCCGCGACCCGGGGGCCGACGCGGTCGCGCTCGCAGGCGCGGAGCTCATCTCCGCATCGCTGCCGCTTGTGCTCGAGAACGGGCGCGACGTCGCCGCCAGGACCGAGCTGCTGAAAGGCGCGGCCTCCGGCGGCGAGGCACTCGGTCGATCCGGTCTCGCGCTCGGTCACGCGATGGCGCAGGCAATCGGCGGCGCCTACGGGCTCTCGCACGGCGCGCTCAACGCGGTCTGCCTCCCGCCGGCTCTCCGGTTCAACTCCGAGTTCGTGCCGCCCGGGCTGCTCGCCGGACGAGCCGCGGAACGTGCGGAGGAGCTGTCACGGCTCGCCGGTTTCACCACGCTGAGCGCGCTCGGCGTCCCGGAAGACGATCTCCCGCGCCTCGCCGAATCGATCGCTCAGCGACCGGGGGCCCGCGCGAATCCGCGCCCCGCGACGTCGGCGGACGTCGAACGCCTCCTGCGCTCGATCTGGTGAGACCGCCGCGGACCGCGCGGCGCGCGAGGAGCCCGCAGCAGCTCCTCGCGCGCGCGACTGACGGCTGCGCTAACCGGGCGGCGGGCTGGCGGCTCCCCGCTCCCCAGGCCCGCTCACGAACAGTCAGCTCCGTCGTACATGCCGTGCCGCACCCCCGGCACGTCGGTCGTTTCGTTCGTGTGCATGACCATGCGTTCGATCGTGCCGCTAGGTGCTGAAGGTCCGCTGAACGAAATCTGAACGGCGTGGTAGCGTCGAACGGCGGAGGACCTGACTGTCGACGCTGCTTGAGTTCGGGATCCTTGGCCCCCTCGAGGTACGGCGGAACGGGCGGGTCGTTCCGTTGCGTGGGCGCAAGCAGCGTGCGCTCCTCGCGCTGTTGCTCTTGCGCGCGAACGAGATCGTCTCCCGCGACAACACGATCCAGGTTCACGTCTCCCAGCTTCGCAAGGCGCTCACCGGCGACGGAATCGACGGCGCCGAGATACTCGCGACGCGCTCGCCCGGCTATGTGCTGAATGTCTCCGAGGACCAGCTGGACGCACATCGGTTCGAACGACTCGTCTCGCTCGCCGACGAGGCGCGGTCTGCGGGCGACGCCGTGACGGCCTCGGCCTCGTTGGCCGAGGCGGAGAGCCTCTGGCGCGGGCCGGCGCTCGCGGACGTCTCGCGAGAGCAGTTCACGCGCCCAGAGATCGGCAGGCTCGAGGAAATGCGGGTGCGCGCGATCGAGGACCGGATCGACTGCGATCTCGAGCTCGGACATCATGTGGAGCTCGTCGGGGAGATCACCTCGCTCGTGGAACGTCATCCGCTCCGCGAGCGCCTGCGCGAGCAGCTGATGCTCGCGCTCTATCGATCGGGACGTCAGGCCGACGCGCTGGCGGCGTACCAGGACGCGCGAACGAAGCTCGACGAGGAGCTCGGTATCGCGCCGAGCCCGGCGCTCAGCGACCTGCAGCGGTCGATCCTCCGACAGGACGAAGCGATCGGCGCGACACGGCAGCCGATTCGACGACCGACGCACGAGGCTCTTCCCGAGTTCCTCACGCCCTTCGTCGGTCGTGCGCACGACGTCGAAGCCGTCGTCGACCTGGTGCGCCGGGACGACGTTCGCCTGGTGACGTTGACCGGCCTCGGCGGAATCGGCAAGACGAGGCTCGCGGTCGAGGCCGCGCGGTCGCTCGCAGCCGATTTCGCAGACGGCCTCGCGTTCGTCCCGCTCGCGACGATCTTCGATCCCGACCTCGTCGCTCCGACGATCGTCCAGGTCCTCGGAGCGGAGGAGGCGGGCAGCGCACCGGAAGACGTCCTCGAACGTCACCTCACCGCAAGCCGCTCGCTGCTCGTCGTCGACAACCTCGAACAGGTCGTCGAGGCCGGGGAGCTGTTCTCGCGGCTGTTGCGCGCCGCGCCTGGGCTGAAGCTCTTGATCACGAGCCGCGCGCCGCTCCGCCTCGAAGGCGAGCACGAGTACACGCTGCCGGCGCTTCCGGTCGAAGAGTCTGTGGCGCTCTTCACCGAGCGTGCGGAATCGGTCAATCCGAGCTTCGCGGTCACCGAGTCGACGCGGCCGGCGGTCGTCGAGCTGTGCGCACGGCTCGAAGGTCTTCCGCTCGCGATCGAGCTCGCGGCTGCGCGAACGCGACTGCTCACGCCTGCGGCGATGCTCGACCGGCTCGATCGCCGGCTCGACCTCCTCGCGGCCGGCCCGCGCGACGTCCCGGGGCGCCACCGCGCCCTTCGGCTGACGCTCGACTGGAGCTTCGAGCTCCTCACGGCCGAACAGCAGCGCGTGTTCGCACGGCTCGGCGTCTTCGTCGGCACGTGGGACCTCGACGCGGCCGAGTCAGTGTGTGGCGCGGGCGAGGGCCTCCTGCTCGACCACGTGTCCGCCGTCGCGGAGGAGAGCCTCATCCGGCGCGAGCCCGGTGACGACGCGCGCTTCGCGATGCTCGAGACGGTGCGCGAATACGCCCTCGAGCGGCTTCGCGAGGCCGGCGAGGAAGACGATGCCCGCGCACGCCACGCCCGCTACTTCCTCGCGTTCGCGCAGGAGGCTCACGACGCGCTGGGCGGACCGGAGCAAGCGGGCTCGCTCGCGCAGCTCGAGCGCGAGCACGACAATCTACGCGCGGCGCAGTCCTACTTCCGGGAACAGGGCGAGGCAGAGCTGCTCTTGCAGATGTCCGCCTGGCTGTGGCGCTTCTGGCAGATCCACGGCCACCTCGACGAGGGCCGCCGCGCGCTGGAGGCCGCGCTCGCGGCGGACGTCGACGGCGATCCGAGGTTGCACGTGCGAGTGCTCAACGGGGCCGGTGTGCTCGCGGCCGAGCAGGGGGACTTCGAGGCTGCCGAGTCGTTCTTCGAGCCCGCGCTCGTCCTCGCGCGGGGGCTCGACGAGCATGAGCGGACCGCGACCGTCCTCGTGAACCTCGGCAACCTCGGGCTCTTCGCTCGGGACTTCGCGCGCGCACGTCGTCTCTACGAGGAGAGCATCCACTACGCAGCGCTGAGCGGCAGCCCGGAGGTCGAGGCGATCGCCCGCGAGAACCTCGGGCTCCTCGCGCTGGATCAGGGCGACCTGCGGCACGCCGTCGAGCTGCTCGAGGAGAGCGCGCGGCTGGCGACGAGCGCGGGCGACGACCGCGGACGCTCTTCCTCCACCCGCGCCCTCGCGGCGGCGCTGCTCGAGAGCGGTGAGACGGAAGCTGCGAAGGCGCAGCTCGTCGAGAGCCTCGAGCTCGCCCGCCGGCTCGGGGAGCTGAACGGCATCGCGTACTGCCTCGACACGTTCGCGGGGCTCGCGGTGGCGGAGGGCGATCCGGAGCGCGCGGCGCGGCTGTTCGGCGCTGCGGACGGGTTGCGGGCGTCGATCGGCGCGTTGCGTCCTCCGGACCAGCAGCCGCTGTACGAGCGCTGGGTCGCGTCGACGCTCGCTCAGCTCGAGACGGCGACGTATGCGGCCTGCTACGAGTCCGGCCGCGTGCTCGGCCTCGACGAGGCAGCCGAGGTGGCGCTTGCGAACAGGACGCTCGCGGATTAGCTTCGTTAATAGTTCGGATTAGTGCAGCTCTGGTAGGCTCCGACGCACCGTGGGCCACTCCATGTCATTCGACGTGCTCGTGATCGGGAGCGGTGCTTCGGGACTCGCCGCCGCCGTCTCCGCCCACCGCGCCGGTGCGCGCGTCGGGCTCGCGACGAAGGGCTCGCTCCAGTCGTGCAACTCCGCGAAGGCTCAGGGCGGGATCCAGGCGGCGTTCGCGGACGACGACTCCCCCGAGCAGCACGCCGACGACGTCTGGAAGTCGAGCCACGAGACCGCCGATCGACGCCTCGTCGAGATCCTGACGTCGGAGGCGCCGGGCGCGATCCACTGGCTCGAGGAGAACGGCGTCGAGTTCACGCGCGAGAACGGCGGCTACCGGCTCGCGCGCTGCGGCGGTGCGTCGCGCAAGCGTCTGCTGCAGGTCGGCGACCGGACCGGCCACGCGATCACGACGGCGCTACGCGACGTCGTCGAGGCATCGACCATCCAGACGTTTCCGAAATCGCCGCTCAGTGAGCTGGAGCAGAGTTCGAACGGCTGGCGCGCACGCTGCGGCGACCATGTCATCGACGCGGCGACCGTCGTGCTCGCCGCCGGCGGCCGCTGCTGGAAGGTCGCGCAGGAGCGCGGAGAGCTCTGCACGAACCATCCCGGCGCCACGGGCGAAGTGACCCAGATCGCGGTCGGCGCCGGTGCCGAGACACGCGATTTCGACGCTCTGCAGTACCACCCCAACGGCGGCGCGTGGCCGCCGAACATGCAGGGGTACTCGATCCCTGAGACGACGCGAGCCTACGGCGCCGTCCTGCTCAACGCCGACGGCGAGGAGTTCACCGACTCGCTCGGCCCGCGCGATGCGGTCTCGCATGCGATCGTGGACGAAGTGGCGCAGGGCAAGGGCGTCGAGACGCCCGACGGACGTCCCGCGGTGTACCTCGACACGACGCGCATCGCCGAGGACGACGCGAACGTCTCCCTGCCGTACATGCTGCGGCGCTATCGCGCCGGCGGGATCGATCCGTTGCGCGAGCGCATCTTCACGTATCCCGTTTTGCACTACCAGAACGGCGGGCTCCTGATCGACACGAGCTCCGAGACGACGGTCGAAGGGCTGTACGCGTGCGGCGAGATCGCCGGCGGCACGCACGGACGCAACCGCATGATGGGGAACTCGTTGCTCGAGTGTTGCGTCTTCGGACGGCGCGCCGGCAAAGCCGCTGCCGAAAAGGCACGCTCATGATCACCACCGACCTCGAAGGCATCGTCGAGGACGCCGCGTCCCACCTCTACGTCTGGGCGCTCAAGGACATCCCGCAGGACCTGCGCGACGCGCTCGCGGACGCGGCCGAGCGCGAGACGTCCGTTTCGGGTCGGCGCGTCCTCTCGACGATCCTGAAGAACGTCCAGGTCGCCGACGACCAGAAGAACCTCGTCTGCCAGGACACCGGCATCGCGGTCTACACGTGTCGTGTCGGGGAGCATTTTCCCCTGCATCCGGCACGGATTTACGCGGCGCTCAAGGCCGGTACGGAGCGCGCGACCGTCGAGCATCCGCTGCGCTCGAACGCCGTCCACACGATCACGCGCGAGAACACCGGCCCGAACACCGGCCATCGGCTTCCGATCGTCCACTGGGAATTCGTGCCCAGTTGGGACGGGCTCGACGTGAAGTGCATTCCGAAAGGATCGGGCTCGGAGAACATGAGCTTCCTGAAGATGTGCGTCCCCGCCGACGGCGTGAAGGGGATCAAGCAGTTCGTGCTCGAGTCGATCGTCGATGCGGGCGGCAAGCCGTGTCCGCCCGGGATCGTCGGCGTCGGTATCGGCGGCTCGGCGGACTACGCGATGTACCTGGCGAAGGAGGCGATCGCGCGTCCCGTCGGGACGAAGAATCCCGACCCCGTCGTCGCGCAGCTCGAGGAGGAGCTCTACGAGCTGCTGAACGACACAGGCATCGGGCCGATGGGGCTCGGCGGCGACGTGACTGTGCTGCAGGTACACGTCGAGCACGCGGACACGCACATGACGCTCAATCCCGTCGCCGTCAACTACCAGTGCTGGGCCGCGCGCCGCGCGACTGCTCACGTCGGCCCCGAGGGCGAAGTGGAGTACGACCGTGAGTTCTAAGCGCCTGACGTTCCCGACGACCGAAGAGGAGATCCGGACGCTGCGCGCCGGCGACGAGGTCGTCGTCGACGGTCACATCATCGGCATCCGCGACCGCACGCACATCCGCATCTTCGACCAGGGCGTCGAGCCGCCCATGGATCTCGACGGCGCGTTCCTGCTGCACACGGCGCCGGGCGTACGGAAGGTCGGCCCCGGCAAGTACGAGAAGGTCTGCATCGGCACGACGACGTCCGCGCGCATGGTCCGGTTCACCGCCGGGCTCGGCGAGCGGTACGGCGTCCGCGCGATCTGCGGCAAGGGCGGTCTCCCCGACGAGGCGATCGAGCCGATGCGCAAGCATGGGATGGTCTATTTCGCGATCGTCGGCGGCGCGGCGGCGCTCGAGACGACGCAGATCGAGGAGATCGAAGAGGTGGCCTGGGAAGAGCTGATGCCCGAGTGTCTCTGGAAGTTCCGCGTCAAGGACTTCGGGCCGCTCATCGTCGGCATCGACAGTCACGGCAACTCCGTGTTCCACGACGTCCAGGAACGCGCCAAGCAGAAGCTGGAGGAGATCTATGCTCGACTGTAATGACGTCGCGAACGTCCCCGCTGCCACGCCCCTGGCGGCTGCAAAGCGGCGCGCTGCCGCGTCCTCAGTCGCGCTCGTAGCCTCCGGCTACGAGCGCTCCCTGCATCCTTGCATCGCTTGCTTTTCGCGTGCCAGGAGCGCGGCATCGTGAACGTCCTCGACTTTGAGCCGCACCACGGCCTGACGCACGTTCTCGACAAGGGCCTCGGCCCGCGCGCGTGGGAAGACGTCCTCGAGGTCGCGGGTGACCACATCTCGATCGTCAAGCTCGGGTGGGGCACCGCGGCCGTGACGCAGAACCTGGAGCGGAAGCTCGACGTGCTGCGCGAGAAGCGGGTCGTCATCGGCGGGACGTTCTTCGAGGTCGTCTACGCGAAGGGCCGGGTCGACGACTACAAGCGCTGGCTCGGCGAGCTCGGCCTCACGCACGTCGAGATCTCGGACGGCACGATCGAGATCCCGCGCGAGCGAAAGCTCGAGCTGATCGCCGACTTCGCGCGCGACTTCACCGTCCTCTCCGAGGTGGGCTCGAAGGACTCGTCGGTGGAGTACACGGCCGACGAGTGGGTGCGGTGGCTGCAGGAGGAGCTCGACGCGGGTGCGTGGAAGGTGATCACGGAGGCGCGGGAGGGAGGCACGGCCGGCATCTTCGACTCGTCCGGCGGCATGCGGACCGAGCTGATCGGCGAGATCGCGATGACCGTCGGCCCGGCCCACGTCGTGTTCGAGGCGCCGACGAAGGCCGCCCAGGCGTGGTTCATCAAGACGTTCGGGCCGTCCGTCAACCTCGGGAACATCCCACCGGACGAAGTGATCCCGCTCGCGACGCTCCGCTACGGCCTGCGCGGCGACACGCTCAAGGAGGTGCTGCTTGGCGACCGCGCCCGCACTCCGGCTCCCTGACGTCGACGCGATGTCGGCGGAGGACGTGCTCGTCTGGGCGTACGAGCAGTTCGGCGACCGGATGTGTCTCACGTGCTCGTGGCAGCGGCAGTCGTCGGCGCTCCTGCACATGATCAGCGAGCTCGGTCTCGACATCCCCGTCGTCGAGCTCGACACGCTCGTCCTCTTCCCGGAGACGTACGGGACGCGCGAGCGACTCGTCGAGCGCTACGGGCTCGAGCTCCGGTCGTTTCGCCCGATCGACGCGCCGGACCGGCTCTGGGAACGCGAGCCGGACCGCTGCTGCCACATCCGCAAGGTCGAGCCGCTCGAGCGTGCGCTCGCCGAGTACGACGCGTGGATAACCGGCATCCGGCGCGAGCAGTCGCCGACGCGTGCGAACGCGCAGAAGGTCGAGTGGTCCGAGCGCTACGGCGTATGGAAGGTTCAGCCGCTCGTCGACTGGGACGCGAAGCGCGTCCAGGCGTACATCCACGTGAACGAGATTCCGTACAACCCGCTGCACGACGCCGGCTACCCGTCGATCGGCTGCGTCCCGTGCACGCGTCCCGTCACTGCAGGCGAGGACGAGCGTGCGGGCCGGTGGGCCGGGAGCGACAAGCTCGAGTGCGGGATCCACATCAATGCACCGCTGATCAAGGAGTCGAATGACTAAGGGATTCACGCTCTGGTTCACCGGCCTCAGCGGCGCCGGCAAGACGACGATCGCCGAGATCGTCCGCGTCGAGCTCGAAGGGAGAGGCCGGAAGGTCGAGTGGCTCGACGGGGACGAGGTGCGCGAGCACCTGTCGAAGGGACTCGGCTTCTCGAAGGAGGACCGCGACACGAACATCGACCGCATCGGGTGGGTCGCGTCGAAGCTCACGCGTCACGGTGCGGCTGTGATCGTCTCCGCGATCTCGCCGTACGCCGCGGCGCGCGACAAGGCGCGCGCGATGGTCGAGGAGCACGGCGCGTTCGTCGAGGTGTTCGTCGACGCGTCGGTCGACGAGTGCGCACGGCGCGACGTCAAGGGTCTCTACGAGAAGGCCTTTCGCGGGGAGATCAAGGAGTTCACGGGGGTCTCGGATCCCTACGAAATCCCTGTAAATCCACAGATTCTGATCGAGTCGGAGCACGAGGAGCCGGCCGAGAGCGCGCAGCGGATCGTCGCGCTGCTCGAGAGCCGCGCGCTGATCCCCGCGGCGGTGACGGCGTGATCGTCGACACCGAGACGCGGCTGATCGCACCGCACGGCGGCGTCCTCGTCGACCGTACCGGCGAACGTCCGGACGACCTCGATGCGCTCGAGCGCATCAGCCTCACGTCGCGCGAGCTCAGCGACCTCGAGCTGCTCGCGGGCGGCGCTCTGTCACCGCTCGAGGGCTTCATGGGCCGTCACGACTACGAGTCCGTGCTCGAGTCGATGCGCCTCGTGAACGGCCTGCCGTGGGCGCTGCCCGTGTGTCTCGCCGTCGTCGAGGCTCCGCGTGCCGACCGCGTCGCGCTCGTCGACCCGTCCGGAGCTCCCGTCGCGGTGCTCGAGGTCGACGACGTGTACGAGTACGACAAGGAGCGGGAGGCGCAGCAGGCGTTCCGAACCACGGATGTGGCGCATCCGGGCGTTCGCCGTCTGTACGACCAGAGCCCGCTCTACGTCGCCGGTCGCGTGACGGTGTTCGACCTTCCCGGCGCGGCGTTCCCGGAGCTCGCGAAGACGCCCGCGGAAACGCGCGCCGAGTTCTCAGCGCGCGGCTGGAGGCGCGTCGTCGGGTTCCAGACGCGCAACCCGATTCACCGCGCGCACGAGTACCTGACGAAGGTCGCGCTCGAGACGGTCGACGGGCTGCTGATCCATCCGCTCGTCGGCGACACGAAGTCCGACGACGTTCCGGCCGCGACGCGCGTCGAGTGCTACCGGGTGCTGCTCGACGGCTACTACCCCTCCGACCGTGTCGTCCTCTCCGCGTTCCCGGCTGCGATGCGCTACGCGGGCCCGCGCGAGGCGATCTGGCACGCGATCTGCCGGAAGAACTACGGCTGCTCGCATTTCATCGTCGGGCGCGACCACGCAGGCGTCGGCGACTACTACGGAACGTACGACGCGCAGCTCGTCTTCGACGAGTTCGAGGCGCACGAGCTGGACATCGAGCCGATGTTCTTCGAGCACTCGTTCTGGTGCCGCACGTGTGGATCGATGGCCTCCGCGAAGACGTGCCCGCACGACAGGGAGCAGCACGTGTTCCTGTCCGGGACGAAGGTGCGGGAGATGCTCGGCAACGGCGAGCTGCCGCCGGTCGAGTTCTCGCGCCCGGAGGTCGCACGGGTCCTGATCGACGCGTATCGATGACCTGGCAGTTCACGCTCACGGGTTTGCTGATCGGCGCGCTCGTCGGCCTGACCGGCATGGGCGGCGGCTCGCTGCTGACGCCGATCCTCGTGATCGTGTTCGGATTCAAGCCGACGTACGCCGTCGGCACGGACATCCTGCACGGAGCCGTCTTCAAGTCCTTCGGCGCGGCGCGGTGCCGCCAGCTCGGCACCGTGCACGCGCGGCTGGCGGGGTGGATGTTCCTCGGCTCCGGGCCGATGTCGCTCGGGGGCGTCGCCGTTGCGAGCGCGCTCGGAGACGGCGCTCAGAAGACCGAGGGCTACGCGGTCGGCGGCGCTCTCGTCCTCGGCGGCATCGGGCTGGTTGCTAAGACGTTCGTGAAGGGCGGCGTGCAGCCCAGCGACGCCCCGTTCATCCTCCAGCGGCGAGACAGGGTCCGCACGACGCTAATCGGCGCGGTGTTCGGGTTCGTCGTCGGCCTGACGTCCGTCGGGAGCGGGACGTTCTTCGGCTTGATCATGGTGATGATCTATCCGCTGACGATTCCGAAGATCGTCGGGACGGACATCTTCCACGCCGCCGCGCTGCTCTGGGTCGCGGGCATGGGACACCTCGTTCGCGGGAACGTCGACCTGCACGCGATCGCGTGGTTGCTGCTCGGCTCGGTGCCGGGCGTGCTGATCGCGAGCAAGTTCACCGTCAAGATTCCCGACGACGTGCTGCGCCTCGGCCTTGCCCTCGTGCTCTCGCTGAGCGGGCTGAAGCTCCTGAACGTCCCCGGGGCGAACTGGATCATCGCGTGCGGGCTCGGGCTCGGAGGCGTCGCGCTGGCGACCTACGGGGTCAGGGCGCGGGTCGGCCGTCCGCGTCCCGCACCAGCCGGCAGCTTCGACTAGGCGCTCTCTACACTGGCGCGGGTGCGTCGCCTGCTGATCGCGCTCGTGGCGCTTGTCGTGCTCGCAGGCGGTGCGGCTTCAGCGCTCTGGTACTACCACCAGAAGACGCCCGTGCACAACAAGCGGGGCTCGTCGACGATCGAGTTCGTCACGACGGCGCCGGCGGTCAAGAAGCGCCCGCAGAAGCTCATCGAGACGGTGCCCTGGCCCCTCTACGGCTACGACGCCGCTCGCACTCACGACCCCATCCAGTTCAAGTTGCGCCCGCCGTACCGCAAGATCTGGACGCTGCGCGCCGGCAACATCGTCGAGTTCCCGCCTGTCGTCGGCTACGGGCTCGTGTTCGTCAACCAGTTCCGGGGCCGCTTCTTCGCCGTGAACGCGGCGACGGGGAAGCGGCAGTGGCGCAAGCACTTCCTCCACTGCGCCGCGGCCTCACCGGCAATCGGCAAGGACATCGTCTACCAGGCGTACATGCAGCCGTATCCGTGCAACCGCTTTCCGCGCACGCAGAGGGGATTCATCGCGGCGATCCTGTTCCGCTCGAAGAAGCGCGGCATCCTCTTCCATCGCGGCAAGGTCCTCTGGCGGTTTCAGACCGGTGCGGTCGAGTCGTCGCCGTTACTCGTCAACGGAACCCTCTACTTCGGCTCATGGGACCACCACCTCTATGCACTCGACGTGCGCGAGCGCTCGCATCCCCGGCTGCGCTGGCGTGTCGACCTCGGGTCGGAGGTGAACAGCTCGCCCGCGTACGCAAACGGCATGGTCTACGTCGGCACCGACGGGGGCAATCTCTACGCGCTCGACGCACGCACCGGGCGCGTGCGCTGGCGCTCGTCCTCGTTCTCGGGCTTCCTGCACGGGCGCGAGTACTTCTATGCCACGCCGACGCTGGCGTACGGCCGGGTGTACATCGGAAACACGGACGGGACGCTCTATGCCTTCGGCGCGCGCACGGGGCATCTCCTGTGGGCGCGGCACGCGGGTTCGTACGTCTACACCGCGGCGGCGGTCTGGCGGCGCGAGGTGATCATCGGGACGTACGACGGCAACCTGGTCGCCTACAACGCGGCGACCGGTGACGAGCTCTGGCGCCACCCCGCGCCCGCGGCGATCCACGGCGCGCCCACGGTTCTCGACGGGCTCGTGTACTTCTCCACGTGCAGCGGTTGCGGGTCGCACGGGTCGCGGCACGCCAAATCCGGCCCGCGCGGCACGTACGCCGTCGACGCGCGGAACGGTCGGCTCGTCTGGACGTTCCCGGACGGTCAGTATTCGCCCGTGGTGGCGGACTCGGAGCGGATGTACCTCGTGGGACGGACGCACGTGTACGGCTTCGTCCCGGCCTCGAAGTACCGCGCGTACGTCAAGAAGTACTTCCCGCGGCGTCGATGAGACGCTGGGGGCCGATCGTCATCGTCGTCGTTCTGCTGTCCGCGACCGCGGTCGCGTTCGCGACGACGGAGCGGCAGAAGCTCGAGAAGACGCCGTTCTCCGTGCGGCAGGTGACGCGCGCGTTCTCGCCCAAGCGAGCGGCGGCGACGATCCGCCTGCGCCTGTTCCATCCGCATCTCGTCACAGTCGAGATCCTCGGCGCTCGCGATCGCCCGATCGCGACGCTCGTCCGCGAGCAGCGGGTCGAGCCGGGGACGGTGGAGTTCCACTGGCACGCGACCGCGCCGGACGGTGTGTACACGCCGCGCGTGACGCTCGACACCGGGCGGGAGTTCACGCTCCCGAACCAGATCGTCGTCGACTCCGTTGCGCCGACGGCGAAACTCGTCTCCTACCGGCCGCACGTGCTGCGACGCAGCGCGAAGCCGAACATCACGATTGCGTACCGGCTGAGCGAGAGCGCCCATGCGATCGTGTACGTGAACGGTCGTCGTGTCGTCGTGAGCGGAGCGAACAACCGACGCGACAGCGTGAACTGGTCCGTGCGTCGCTTTGGAGTGCGCCTACGTCCCGGGCGCTACCGGCTGCAGCTCGCGGCCGTCGACCTCGCCGGCAACATCGGTCCGCGCACGCGGGTGTTCGTCGTCCGCGTTCGCTAGGAGCGCCGCCGCGACGATCCCGATCAGCGGCCAGACGAGGTACGACGTCTGGAACACGCGGCTGATGAAGAGCAGGACGAACATCGAGACGGCGAACGAAACGGCGCCCGTCCACATCCGCGCTTCGCGGCGTTGCTGCCAGAGGAGCCAGACCGTCACCGGAAGCCACATGAGGATCAGCAGCCAGACGAACGGATACGACGAGTAGCGGTTGTCGACGAGGCCGGCCTTCAGGAAGAGGGACGAGAGGCCGTAGCCGATGATCCGATATGTCGAGCCGCCGTACTGGATCGTGTCGCGCCAGAGCCCGCCGGGATCCGCGACGAGGAACGGGACGATGCCGACGACGAGCGGCGCGGCGAACGCAACTGCAGCGTTCCGCACCACCGCGCGGGACGGGCGCGTCGCGAGCAGCATCAGCGCGAGAAACGGGGCCGCGACGAGCGCGAACTGCTTCAGCAGCACCGCGAGGCCGAGCGCCAACGCTGCCCACACGAGCCGGCGGCGCGAGAGCAACGCGAACGCGAGCAACAGGCACAGGAGCGCCGGCGCGTCCGCCGTCCCGAACCAGACGGCGCGCACGACGAGCGGATTCGCGACGGCGACGGTGCCGAGCGCAATTCGTAACGCCAGCGGCCCGCGAAATGCGAGCGCCGCGGCGAACAGCGCGAGCGTGCACAGGAGAACGAAGAAGCGGTAGTCGTCGAGCGGGTGCGGCAGCACGCCCCAGGCCGCGGCCGTGAGCGGTGTGCCGGGGAAGTACGCGAGGTGGTGGAGCGCGACCTGCTTGCGTCCCACGGGGAAGCCGGCGGCCGGATACCAGTGCTCGAGACCCGTTCCCGTGTAGTCGCGTCCGTACGGATCGTGGCCGTGACGGATGAGATCGCCTGCGATCTCGATCTGGTAGGTCGAGTCGTTGTCGTCGTACCAGGGGGCGGTCGCCCGCCGCAGCCCCACTTGCAGCACGACCGCGGGGACGAGCAAGGCGAGCGCCACGAGGACGACGAGTGCTGCGAGCACATCGGCGCGCCACGCGCGCCACCGCCGGCCGGCGAGCGCGAAGAGAGCGACGACGAAGCCGGCCACGATCCCGGGCGTCCTGACGAAGCCGAGGTCCCAGTGCCGGCCCGCCGCTCGGACGAGCGGACCGAGCAGCCCGTGCGGGTGCACGCTCGGCGGATGGAACGGCCACGGATCCGACCCGAGCTCGGGGACGACGATCGCGACGAGCACGCCGAGCGTCCCGAGGATCACCCAGGCGCCGGGCCGGCCGATCCTCATCTCGCCGGGACTGCCTCGCGCGGCTCGGTCACCGCCGGTGCCGGCGGCGGCTCCGCCCGCGCCGGCTTCCAGACGAGGAACGACGACGCGATCCCCAGAACGAGCCACGTGATCGGATCCTCGAAGAACCCGCTGTACGCCAGCGAATGGACGAAGAGGGCTAAGAAGACCGCGGCGAGCGACAACCCGAGAGCCTGGTGGCGGCGCCGGACGGCGTCGAGCGCGCGTGCCGCGCCGGCGAGGATCGCGACGTAGAGCAGGAGGCCGACGATGCCGAGCTCGGCCGCGACGGTGAGCGGCGTCGTGTGCGAGACGAAGTTCTGCAGCGGCCCGAAGTGCGACGCGAGCTTCTGGCTCGCACGCGGCTGTCCGCCGATTCCGACCCCGGCGAGCGGATGGTGCGCGAACACCTTCGCCGTGAGGCTGATCCGTCGCGAGCGGTCGCTCGTCGCCTTCCGCACGGACGTGTGCAAGACCTTCGTCGCCGCGATGCCGATGGCAACCACCACGACTGCGGCCGAGGCGATCGCGGCCACCTGGCGCCCGCGACGGTCACCGGCGACGAGCGTGACCGCGAGCAGGACGACGAAGAGCGCGGCGTAGCTCGACTGCGAGTACGAGAAGTAGAGGCCGGTCCACATCAGGGCCATCAAGGCCGCGGCGAGCAGGACGTCGACCTTCCGCAACCAGACGCAGACGGCGAGCACGGCGATCCCGAGCACGACGTGCCGTCCGTACAGGCTCGGATCGCGGAAGAGCGACGTGACGCGGAAGAAGGACGTGTACGTGTTCGAGACCTGCAGGTTGTGCGCGTAGAAGATCAGCCGGTGCGTCGCCGCCTCGACGATCCCGACGAGGGCGAAGAGCGACGCGAGCCCGACGGCGATCACCCCGAGGATGCGCGGGAGGCGCCCGGTGAACGGCGCGCGTCCGACGACGGCGACGAGCACTGCGAACGGGAGCAGGAAGTACTCGAGGAGGTTGCGCCCCGAGCCGACGTCCTCCGTCCAGAGCAGCGACAGCGACGCCAACGCGAGGAATGCGGCGCTCGGCCAGGCGATCTCGCGCGGAACCGACGGCAACGTCCGACCGGTCAGCGCATCCCACGCGAGCGCAAGCGCCGAGACGGCGAGCACGAGATACAACGGCAGCAGCCGTCCGAGTTGTCCTCCGTGCGCGACTGCGACGTAGAAGCGGTGGTTGCTGCCGAAGTCGAGCGGAAGCCGGAACGGCGCGGCGACGGCCGCGAGCGGGATCACGAGCCAGCGTGCGCGACGCAGGAACGCGGCGAGAACGGCGAGGACGACGAATCCGGCGACGCCCGCGGCAATGAGCTTCGCCGACAGGTTCAGTCCACCGGCGCGCGCGAGCAGCAGCTCCGCCGCGGCGACCGCGACGAGGCCGCCGAGCAGCAGCACGCGCCGTCCTGGGATGAGGACGGCTACGACGCCGACGGCGCCGAGGATCGCCGCACCGGTAGTCATGGCTCGCGACGATGATATGAACCGCGCTGTGATCGGAGCTTGGGAACGTGTGCTGGTGCTCGCGCCGCACACCGACGACGGCGAGTTCGGCTGCGGCGGGACGATGGCGCGGTTGGTGGAGAACGGCGCCGATGTGCGCTATGTCGCGTTTTCGATCGCGACGCGATCTTTGCCGGAAGGCTTCGCCCCGGACACGCTGGCGCGCGAGGTCCGGGACGCCACGGCCGAGCTCGGGATCCCGGAGGCGAAGCTCACGGTCCACGACTTCGACGTGCGGACGTTCCCCGAGCACCGGCAGGGCATCCTCGAGACGCTCGTGGCGCTCTGGGAGGAGTGGAAGCCGGACGCCGTCTTTCAGCCGTCGCTGCACGACATCCATCAGGATCACCAGGTGATCGCCGCGGAAGGCCTGCGAGCCTTCAAGCGCACGACGATCCTCGGCTACGAGATCCCGTGGAACAACTTCGATTTCGCGTACCAGGCGTACGTGTCGCTCCAGCAGTCACACGTCGAGAAGAAGGTCGCGGCGCTCGCGAAGTACGCGTCGCAGCAACATCGGCGCTACAGCGATCCCGAGTACATCCGCAACGTCGCGCGCACGCACGGCATCAACGTCAACCGCGAGTACGCGGAGGTGTTCGAGGTCTATCGCGTCGTCGCCTAGCGGCGGGGGCGGCGGCAGCAGCACGACGCACACGCCTGCTCGACCGACTTTGCAACAAGACTGTTAGTTGGAAAGAACGGCGTGCAGATCAGTGGCCGCTCGCCGAGAAGTGCATGTAGTCCTTCGTCGAGCCGCTCCAGTCGCCGCCCCAGCCCCAGCCGATCGAGCGGAACGCCGCGACGACCTTCGGCGTCACCATCCCCGGCCGTAGGCGCGAGCGGTCGAGGTACGGCCGGCTCCGCCTGTCGCGCGTCTGACCGCAGCCGACGTAGGGATTCTCCACCGGGTTGAGGTCCACCGCTTCGCCGTAGGCGTGCTCCGACCAGTGGCCGGTGCCGGTGCTCGCCGCGCCCGAGCACGGTGACGCGACCGCCTGGCGGCATTCGAACGCGTCGCTGACGTCGGTGTCTGACGGTCGTGAGGCCTTCGGCCCGTAGGCGTCCGCGAGCTGCATGTGCCGGATCGGAAAGCGGAGCGCGTACAGCTTGTTGAACACGCGCGCCAGCGGTTTCGCGACGCGCGCGTTGACGACGAGCCGGCCGCTCTGCGCCCGGTGGTCGAACGACCAGTACGAGACGGTGAGCACGCGGAGGCCCGAGAGCGCCACGGGACAGCCGCTGTGCCAGAAAGGCCCCGCGAGCTCCGCTCGTACCGGCGCCGGCACGCGTGCCACCGACCAGTGGAACGGCACGGCGGCGAGAACTGCGGTCGAGAGGACGGCGAGACGCAGCACGTCGCCCGCATTCAATCGTCTAACGTGGCCGAGCGATGGCGACCACGCCGAAGGAGCTCACCGGCGCCCAGTCGGTCGAGTGGGATCTCTCGGATCTCTACGAGGAGGGGGACGAAGCGCGGCTCCGCTCCGACCTCGACGAGGCCGTCGAGGCGGCCACGAGCTTCGGCGAGCGCTTCCGCGGCCGGATCGCGGAGCTGACGCCGACCGAGCTCGCCGACGCCCTCACGGAGCGCGAGCGGATCGAGTCGCGCGTCGACCGGGCGCGGTCGTACGCCGATCTCCGGTTCTCGGCCGACACCTCGGACGAGCAGCGCGGCGCGCTCGTCCAGCTCACGCTCGAGCGCGCGAAGGACGTCGACCAGGAGCTCCTCTTCTTCGATCTCGAGTGGCTCGCTGTCGACGACGAGCGGGCCGACGCCGCGATCGGCGCGACGGCGGAGCGCTACCGCGGGTTCCTCAGGGCGACTCGCCGTTACCGCCCACACGTCCTGTCGGAGCCCGAGGAACGGCTCGACACCGTCAAGGACCTGACCGGACGGAGTGCGTGGACGCGCCTGCACGAGCAGCTCGTCGCGGAGCTGCGTGTGCAGTTCGACGGCGAGAACGTCTCCCTCAACGAAGCGCTCGCACGGCTGATGACCTCCGCTGGCCGCGACGATCGGAGGCGCGTCGCCGAAGGGATCGGCGAGGCCCTCGCGCCGGGGCTCCGCACGCGTGCGTACATCCTCAACACGATCGCGGCCGAGCGTGCGGCGGAGGATCGTCTTCGCGGCTATCCGACGTGGATCTCCGCGCGGAACCTCGCGAACCGCATCTCCGACGACGCGGCGCAGCATCTGGTCGAGGCGATCGTCGATCGTCGGGACATCGCCCATCGCGCCTTCGCGTTGAAGGCGAAGCTCCTCGGCCTCCCGCGGCTCGCGGACTACGACCGGTACGCGCCGGTTGCGACGGTGTCGCCGTCGGTGATTCCGTGGGACGACGCCCGCGACCTCGTCGTCGATGCGTTCGCGTCGTTCTCGCCGCGTGCGGGCGAGATCGTCGAGGGCTTCTTCGACGACCGCCGGATCGACGCCGCCGTCCGCGACGGGAAGAGCGTCGGCGCGTTCTGCAGGAGCGTCGCGGAGCGACGACCGTACGTCCTCCTGAGCTACACGGGCGAGCCGCGCAGCGTCCTCGTGCTCGCCCACGAGCTGGGCCATGCGCTGCACGGCGTGCTTGCCAACGACCGCGGTGTGCTGAGCATGCGCGCGCCGCTCACGCTCGCGGAGACGGCGTCCGTCTTCGCGGAGGCACTCGTCTTTCGCTCGGTGTACGAACGCGAGCACGACCCGGCGGCCCGCCTCGAGCTGCTGAGCCGCCGGATCGACGACAGTCTCGGAACGGTCTTCCGGCAGATCGCGTACAACCGCTTCGAGGACGCGGTCCACACGGCGCGGCGAACGGACGGCGAGCTGAGCGTCGAGCAGTTCGGCGGCCTGTGGACGGAGACCTCGGCGAGAGCGAACGGGCCCGCGGTCGAGCTCACCGACGGCTTCCGGTCGTGGTGGAGCTTCATCCCGCACTTCGTCTTCTCGCCGGGATACGTCTACGCGTACGCGTTCGGCTACCTGTTCTCGATGGCGGTCTACCAGCGGTATCTGCGGGAGGGAGACGCGATCGTCGAGCCCCTCTTCGATCTCCTCGGCGCCGGCGGCTCCGCGCCGCCCGCTGAGCTCGCTCAGCGACTCGGGTTCGACCTCGACGATCCGGGCTTGTGGTCGCAGGGGCTCGACGCGATCGACGCGTTGGTCGACGAAGCGGAGGCCTTGTCCGCCGAGGTCGACCTGCCGGTCAGCCGAGATACCGTCTGAGGAAGGCGACCGCACGGCGTTCACCCGCTGCGCCCTGCGCACCCTTCCACTGGTGATTGCCGTGCGGGTAGATGAAGAGTCTTGCCGGCACATGTGCATGCCGGAGCGCGCGATCGTTGCGAGCCGGCGGGAAGGCAGAGCGCGGCGCGAATTGTCCGGCCGTGGGCCGGGAAGTCGGCCCTCGCGCAGGCGGACGAGATGCGCGGGAAAGGCGGGAGGCTCGAGCTGCGCGCCGATGACGCAGCGCCGAACGTCATCGCGAGGACGGTGAGAGCGCCTGCGGCCGTGAAGCGAAGGGCCGCCACGAAGCAAGCTTAGAGCCGGCCGCGCGGAGAGCGTGCTCTCACGCGCGACCGCGCTACGTCTCTACGCCGCGAGGCGCTTGCGCGCCTTCTGTACCGACGGAAGGGCCGCCTTCGCCTTCGCCAGTGGCCGGGCTCGCAACGCGACGCTCGCCGGCTTCGGCGCGATCGTGATCTCCTCGCCGGTCGCAGGGTTGCGACCCTTCCGCGCCTTCGTCGCTTCCTTGACGCGGACGTTCAGCTGGACGACGCCGGCGATCCGTACCTTCTCAGCGTCGGCGAGTTGCTCGAGCACGACTGCTTCGAGCGCATCGAGCGCCGCCTTCGCATCCGACTTGCTCAAGCCGGCGCGCTCGGCGACCTCGCCGGCCAGCTGCGACTGAGTGAGAGGCATTCGAACTCCTTCGGTCTGGGAGGAAATTGCGGACGGGATTGAAGCGAAGACGGCGGACGGGCGTCGGGACTACCGCACGACAACGTCGGCGACGGCGTCGTCGATCGCCTCGAGCGTCGCGGCGTCGAGCTCGACGCCCGATGCCGCCGCGTTCTCCTCGACCTGCTCCGGTCGCGAGGCGCCGACGATCGCGGATGCGACGTTCGGCTCGCCCAGGACCCACGCGAGCGCGAGCTGCGCCATCGTGATCCCCAGGCCGTCGGCGACCGGCCGAAGGCGCTGCACCGCCTCGAGTACGTCGTCGTCGCGAAACCGGTCCATCGCCCAGCCCATCTCCTGCGACGCGGCGCGCGTGCCCGCGGGAGGCGGCTCGCCGGGCTTGTACTTCCCGGTCAGCGCTCCCTGTGCGATCGGCGACCACACGATCTGGGAGATCTCGTGCTCCTTGCAAACCGGGATCACCTCGCGCTCCGGCACGCGGTACAGCAGCGAGTACTGCGGTTGCGACGAGACGAACTTCTCCACGCGCGGGACGAGATCCAGCGCAGCCTGGATCTGCTTCGCCGTCCACTCGCTGAAGCCGATGTAGCGTGCCTTTCCGGCGCGCACGACCTCCGTCAGCGCCTCCATCGTCTCCTCGAGCGGCGTATCGCGGTCGTAGCGATGGCACTGGTAGAGGTCGACGTGGTCGGTGCGCAGGCGCCCGAGCGACAGGTCGATCTGCTTGTGCACCTGCTCGCGCGACAGCCCGCGGTCGCCGTTCACGGGGAAATAGAGCTTCGTCGCGAGGACGTACGAGTCGCGCGGGCGCCCCGCGAGCGCTTCGCCCAGCAACGACTCGGCGCCGCCGCGCGAGTAGACGTTCGCGGTGTCGATGAAGTTGATCCCGACCTCGAACGCCTTCGCAACGCACGCTTCGGCCTGCGCGCGCGCGACGCCGCCTCCATACGTCAGCCACGAGCCGAGACTGATCTCGGAGACCTGCAGATCGGACGACCCAAGCCGGCGGTAGCGCATGGGCGAAGCCTTACCATGCCCGGCGATGCGTACGCGCCGGCTCGGTGAAGGCGGGCCTGAGGTCACCGTCGTCGGCCTCGGCTGCAACAACGTCGGCGGCCGCATCGGCCTGGAGGAGACGCGTGCGGTCGTCGACGCGGCGCTCGACGAGGGCATCAGCCTCCTCGACACCGCCGACATCTACGGCAACGGCGGGGGCAGTGAGGAGCTGCTCGGGCGCGTGCTCGAGGGCAGGCGCGACCGCGTCCTGCTCGCGACGAAGTTCGGCGGCGACATGGGGGACGGCACGACTGCACGCGGCTCGCGGGCGTACGTCCGCAAGGCGATCGACGCGTCGCTGCGTCGGCTGCGCATGGAGTACGTCGACCTCTACCAGTACCACCGGCCCGACGGCATCACGCCGTACGAGGAGACGCTCGGTGCGCTCAGCGAGCTCGTCGCGGAAGGGAAGGTGCGCTGCGTCGGTCACTCGAACATGCAGGCGCGGGACGTCGAGGAGGTCGACGCCATCTGCCGCGACCGCGGCTTCGCTCGTCCGGTCAGCGCGCAGAACCAGTACTCGCTCCTGCGGCGCGAGGTCGAAGAGGAGCTGCTGCCGACGTGCGAGCGGCTGAGGGTCGGCGTGCTGCCGTACTTCCCGCTCGCAAGCGGGCTGCTGACCGGGAAGTACCGCCGTGCGGAGCCGCGTCCCGAAGGGACACGCCTGAGCGGGCGCGACGAGGTGTTCACGGACCAGGCGTTCGACAAGCTCGAGGCGCTCGAGCGCTTCGGCGAACAACGCGGCGTGACCCTGCTGAGCGTGGCGATCGGCGGCTTGCTCGGCCAGCCCGCCGTCGCGTCTGTGATTGCCGGGGCGACGAAGCCGGAGCAGGTGCGCGCGAACGTCGCCGCGGCTCAGTGGGAGCCGACGCCGGAAGACATCGCGGCCCTCAATCAGATTCGCTGAGCGGCGCCAGTAGCCGGCCGAGCAGCAAGCGAGACTCGGCAAGTCCTTCGGAACGCAGCGAATACGTGTAGGAACGCGCGTTTCCGCGTACCTCGACGAGCCCGGCGGTGCGAAGGTGCGCGAGGTGGTGGTGGGCGGTCGACTTCGCGACGCCGGCCTCAGCCGCGAGCTCCGACAGGTTCGCCGGTCTATTCCTGAGACGTTCGAGGATTCGCAGTCGCTGCGCGTCGCCGAGCGCGCGGCCGAGCTCGAGCGCCCGCCGTCGCAGGTCCTGATCCGGACGGCCGGAGGCGGGCTGCACGGCGTAGCAGATCAGCCGTGTGGATTTGTGCTGGCAGAGGAGCATCCACGGTCGAGCCGCGAGGTGGGGAACGAGCACGACGTGCGGCAGCTCCGGCTCCGGGACGTACACGTAGCCCGGAACGACTGCCGCGACGAGCTGCTCGGCGCTCGACGTGCGGGCAAGCGGACGCCGTGCGCTCGCCTCGTGTTCCAACGTTCGCATCACGGACGCCTCCTGAGGGCCGAACACGTCCTCGACGAACGCACGCAACGCGCCGAGCACGCGACGCTTCGTCGTCGCCGCCGACAGCGGGAGGATCACCCTCAAGGCCGCTGCCGCCTCGCCGCCGTAGTAGCGCTCGTCCGCGAGCAGTCGCGTCTGCGCCGAGCGGTCGCCGGCTGCCGCGCGCTCGAGCGTGTCGACACCTACGACCTCGCGCCAGGCGGGAACGTGCACGCCGAGCAGGTGGCGACGGAGCTCGTGCGCGTCGAGCTCCGCGAGGCGCTCGACGAACGCAGCCGCGTCGATGCCGGCGGGAGCTTCCAGGGCGGTCCCGAGCAGGTGCAGCCACAGCTCGCCTGAACGCGGGCCGAGCCGTTCGACGGCGGCCCGCACGCGGTCCGAGGCCGCGTCCAGTGAGCGGGGAGGCCACGTTCGCTCGCTCCGCGGCTCGTTCGTGAGCGCGAACAGGCCGATCAGCAGCTCGAAGGGTGCCCCCGCCACGATCGCCGCCGACGGCCGCTCGCCCGCCGACATGACGTCCCGGACGGGTTGTTCGAGTGTGGTAGAACTCATTCGATAGAAATCGAATGATAGCGCGAGGACAGGATGAGGTACCGGCTGATGCCTGACATGGGCGCCCTGCTGCGCCGGAACGCAACGTTTCGCCGGCTCTGGCTGGCGCAGACCGTGAGCGTGTTCGGCGATGCGGTGACGCTCGTCGCGCTACCGACAATCGCCGTACTCACGTTGCACGCGGGCGCGTTCACTGTCGGAGCCCTTACAGGCGTCGGCTGGGCGTCGTGGGGGCTCTTCGGACTCGTCGCCGGAGTCTGGGTCGACCGGCTGCCGTGGCGCGGCGTCCTCGTCATTGCCGATGTCATCCGGCTCCTCCTGCTCGCCTCGGTGCCGGTCGCCTGGCACTTCCACGTGCTCTCGATCGCACAGCTCCTCGCCGTGGCGGGACTCGCCGGAGTGGCGAGCGTCTTCTTCGGCCTCGCGTCCACGTCGTACATGCCGCACGTCGTCGAACGGCGCGATCTGACCGAGGCGAACTCGCGCCTCGAGGTCAGCACCGCGACCGCTTCGCTCGCGGGACCCGGTCTCGCGGGCGCGGTCATCGGCGTCGTCGGAGCACCGCTCGCGCTCGTGGCGGACGCATTCTCGTTTGCGGTCTCGGCCTCGCTGATCGGCCGGACGCGCTCCGGGGCCGTCCCGCGCCCGGAACGCCGTCGCTTTCGAGTCGAGCTCCTCGAAGGGATTCACGAGCTCGCGGCGCGTCCGGCGATGGTTGCGACCGCGACCGCCGCGGGGATCTCGAACTTCGGCCTCGCGATGACGCAGGGCGTGATCTTCCTCTTCGCCTACCGCGGGTTGCACATGCACCCGGTGTCGGTCGGCGCCGCGTTGACGATCGGCGCGTCCGGAAGCCTCGCCGGCGCATTGCTTGCACGTCCGCTGACCGAACGCCTGGGGACGGGCCTCTGTCTCTTCGGCTCGACCACGTTCGAGGGGCTTGCGGGCCTCGTGCTGCCGCTCGCCTTGCTCGGCACGCCGGTACTGTGGCTCGGCCTCGGGCTCGGGCTACGCGGCCTCGCGAACCCGCTCTGGCAGGTGAACGCGGTCACGCTGCGTCAGTCGATCGTCCCCGTTCCACTGCAGGCGCGCGTGGCGGCCGCGTCACGGACGATCGGGCAGCTGACGCTGCCGCTGGGAGCGCTGAGCGGCGGTGCGCTCGGGGGCGTCGCGGCGCATGCACTCGGACCGGCGCACGGCTTCGCGTTCACGTTGACGGTCGCCGCGCTCGTCGCAGGCGCGTCGGGTCTCGCGGTCGCTGGAACCTCGTTCCGAGCGCTGCGCGTCGATCCGGTCTGTGGACTAGCCGCGAAGTAGCGGCACGAGCCGCCGGAGCCTGGTCCGCTCCGCGGGGAGGTAGAAGCCGAGCGGCAAGAGCACGAGCGGGTACGCGAGCGCAAGTACGACCGCGACCGGCAGGGACACGTGCGCGAGCTTCCCCGCAAGGGTGAGCGCCACGGCGACGCCGACGAGCGTGACCACGCGCCGCCACTGATACGGCGCCGGATACAGGCGCTGCGCATTCCAGGTCATCAGCAGGAACATCAGCGTGTACGCCGCGACGGTCGCGATTGCCGCGCCGATCATCCCGTACGGCGGGATCAGCGCGATGTTCAGCCCGATGTTCAGCGCGGCCGCCGCGAAGGTGATGATCCAGTTGAACTGCGTCCTCCGCACGCGCCCGATGCCG
>VAYM01000116.1:0-35166 GCA_005884945.1 Actinomycetota bacterium
GACGACGGACCGTAGACCGGGAAGACGTGGCCGCCCGGCGTCTGCAACGGCGGTGTGATCTTCGGCGGCTGCCGGAACGGGAGCTCGCCCGGCGCGGGCTCCGGTGCGGGCCTGGTCGGCTTCGCCTTCGAGCCCTTCTTCGCCTTCTGTGGGTTGGGGGTCGTCGGGGTCACGGGCTGAGCCTCCGAAGCCTCCGCCGCGACCTCCGCGTAGCCCACGAGGATCGACGTGCCTGCGGGCAGGCCGCCGTGGTCGGCGGTCAGGTGGATGTCGAGCGCGGTCACGAATCCGTGGTAGGCGGCCGCCGATGGGCTGGACGTTCCGACTTCGATCGTGTGCAGGCTTCCCCAGTCCGCGAGGGCGACGGAAGCGCCCGGCGCGACCTGCTGTCCGAGCGCGACGAGCCCGGTGATCGTCGTGCCGGTGTCGTTTCCTGCGGCTGACCCCGGTTTCGCCGTTGCGCTCGCGTGCGCGACGACGCTCGTCGCGGTGACCTCGCCGCCGAAGACGCTTAGGGTGCTGATCTCGGCCGAGGCTGTCGCGCTCGCGTTCGTTCCCGAGGTCGCCGACACGCTCGCGTTTGCCGAGCCGGTGCTGACGAGCACGCCGCTCGTGCCGGCGCCGTACGAGAAGCCGCCGCTGAACTGGACCGCGTCCGGCGGCGCGGAGACCGTCGGCGTGGCCCCGCCCGTCTGGCCCGGGGCGATCACCTTGATCCCGTAGGCGGTCGCCGTCGCGCCGCCCGTGGCCGTCCCTTCGGTACCCCCAGCCCCGGCGGAGGCGGCCGTCAGCAGTGTCAGGGCGACGAGGACGACGAGCGACGAGCGCTTGGCCACAGGCATGGGCATTATGCAACTTCGTCGGGGCCCAGCGGTCCCTCGTCCGCGTACTTCGGATCGGCCGCGATCTCCTCCGCAACCGTGCGGACCTCCTGGACAAGCGCCTCGCGATGCTTCGGCTCGCGGAACAGTGCGTCGACCCACGTCTCCGACCCGTCGTACGGGGGCACGTCGTTGTCGAACAGGAGCTGGCCGAGCACGAGCCCGACTCGGATGTACGCGAACGTGCGGAACGCGAGGATGCGATGCGGCGACGAGACGAGCCGGTCGATCTCCGGCTCGTCCGCCTGGATCTGCTCCACGATGCTCCCGATCGGCTCGTCGACCAGCGGGAGCCAGATCTCTTCCGGCCCGGCCACCGCCACAGAATAGGTCAAACGCTGCGACGCGCACGCCACGCGATCTGCGCTGCGACGACGACGAGCAGCGCGGCGAAGAGGCGGCGGAGCGTCGACTCGGCGAGCGACTCGGCGACGAACACCCCGGCCTGAGCAGCCGCAGCCGCGGCGGCGCCGATGAGGAGCGCGGCACGCCAGCGCACGTTGCCGTAGCGAGCCTGCCGCCACGTTCCGACGACGGCGGTCGGAATGATCGCGAGCAGCGACGTCCCGGTGGCGACGTGCTGCGAGAGGCCGAGCGCGACGAGCGTCGGGATGAAGAGGACCCCCCCGCCGACGCCGAACATGCCCGCCAGGACCCCGGCGACGACCCCGAGCACGATCGCGAGCGCGATCGTCATTTCACGAACAGCCAGATCGCGAGACCGACGAGCAACACGGCGAAGAGCAACTCGATCGTCCGCGTCCGCAGGCGCTGCTGCAGCGAGGTGCCGCCGAACGCGCCCGCCGCCGCGGGCAGTCCCACGAGGGCGGCGTACTTCACGTTCACGTCGCCGTGGAGCGCGTACGTAATCACGCCGGAAAGGGCTGTGATCCCGATCGCCGCGAGCGACGTGGCCGCGGCGTTGTGCGCGCGCCAGCGGCAAACGAGCAACAGGAGCGGAACGATGACGGTCCCGCCCCCAACCCCGAACAGCGCGCTGAAGAAACCGGCGACGAGGCCGATGAGGACGAGCCGCACCGCCGTATCGTAGGCGGATGGACCCGATTGAAACGCTGGCCGAGCGTCCTGCCGAGACAGCAATCCTGCTCGACGTCGACGGCGCGCTCGCGCCGATCGTGCCGCGACCCGAGGACGCACGCGTGCCGCCGGAGACGCAGGCCGAGTTGCGGCGCCTGAACGAACGGTACGCGCTCGTCGCGTGCGTAAGCGGACGCGCCGGTGAAGATGCCGCACGCGTCGTCGGCGTCCCCGGGCTCGTCTACATCGGAAACCACGGGCTCGAGCTCGAGCCCGACGCGGACGAATGGGCGGAGAAGCTTCACCGCTTGCTCGCCGAGACGGCGTGGCCCCGCACCGAGGACAAGCGTCTATCGGCGGCGCTGCACTACCGCGACGCACAGGACGAAGCGGCGGCACGCAAGGCGCTCGACGAGATCGCAGCCCGGGCCGAGCGCCAAGGCTTTCGCACGCGTTACGGCCGCAAGGTGCTCGAGATCCTGCCTCCCCTCGACGCGAACAAGGGCACGGCCGTGCGGCGTCTCCTCGCCGACCGCAGGCTAGAGCGCGCTCTCTATGCCGGCGACGACACGACCGACCTCGACGCATTCGGCGCGCTCGACGGGCTCGAGATCGGCATCCGCGTCGCGGTCGCTTCCCCGGAAGGCCCGGCCGGGCTGCGTGCGGCAGCGGACGTCGTCGTCGACGGGCCGGCCGAGCTCCTGACGCTGTTGCGAGATCTCTGAGGCGTCGCTTCCTCAAGCCCTGACGCGCTGCTGCGTCTGCGCGTCGAAGAGAAGGAGCTTGTCGCGCGGGACGGAGAACTCCGCCTCCTGCCCGAGACCGAGCTTCTCCTCGACAGGCAGCTTCGCCTGCAGCGGGGTGTCTTTGCGCGTCATGTGCACGAGTTGCTCGTCGCCGAGGTACTCGACGACCTCGACGCGGGCCGTGAAGGCGATCGCATCCGCGCGACCGTTGCCGAGGTCGATGTGCTCCGGACGGAATCCGGCGATGCGATCCTGTCCGCCGGCGCCGTCGAGCAGGGGTGCCGGCACGAGGTTCATGGCCGGCGACCCGATGAAGCCGGCGACGAACACGTTCACCGGGTCGGTGTAGACGTCCTCGGGAGAGCCGACCTGCTGGAGCACGCCGAGGCTCATCACGGCGATCCGGTGGCCCATCGTCATCGCCTCGACCTGGTCGTGGGTGACGTAGATCGTCGTCGTCCCGAGCGTGTTCTGCAGCTTCAGGATCTCGGCGCGCGTCTGTACGCGCAGCTTCGCGTCGAGGTTCGACAGCGGCTCGTCCATCAGGAACGCCGCCGGCTCGCGTACGATCGCGCGCCCCAGCGCGACACGCTGGCGTTGCCCGCCCGAGAGCTGCTTCGGCTTGCGCTTGACCAGCGGGCCGAGGTCGAGGATGTCGACCGCGCGGCGAACGCGCTGGTCGATGTCCTTCTTCGGGATCTTCTGGTTGCGGAGCCCGAACGCGAGGTTGTCGAACACAGTCATGTGCGGGTAGAGCGCGTACGACTGGAAGACCATCGCGATGTCGCGATGCTGCGGAGCCACGTTGTTGACGACGCGGTCGCCGATCAGGATCCGCCCGTCCGAGACCTTCTCGAGCCCGGCGAGCATCCGCAGCGCAGTCGTCTTGCCGCAGCCCGACGGGCCGACGAGGACCATGAACTCCCCGTCCTGGATGTCCAGAGCCAGATCGTTGACGGCCTTCGTGTCGCCGAACTCCTTCGTCACGTGGTCGTAGGTGACAGTCGCCATGCTCACGCCTCCCGGGCTGGATTCTTCGGCAACGCGAAGTGGGCGGAAACGAGGAACGAGTACGCGATCGTGAGCGTGAGGAACGGCAGGATCGCCGCAGCGACGCCGATGACGTTCACGAGCAGCAGCGTGACTGCCAGCCCGAGAAAGCCGAGCGGCCGCCGCGCGAGGACGAGCGCGGCGTCCCGGGCAACCGCACGCAGCGGCCGGTCCGACTCGAAGACGACGAGCGGCCAGAGCGCGAGTTGGAAGACGCCGAACATCAGCAGCAGGTAGATGCAAACCGCGGCGAAGGGCCATGCCCACGTGCCCGCATGGGCGTAGAACGGCACGGCCAGAGCACCGAGCCCGACAGCCGCGGCGAGCGCCAACCCGAGCGCGAGGCCGTGACGCCAGTGCCGGCGCAAACCTCTGACCGCCTCGGCCAGCCGGAGGTCTTCGGTCTGTGCAAGCGTCACGGCGCAGTGCATCAGGGCCGCGATCGCGGGGCCGATGAGGATCGCGAGGAGAAGCGCCGCGCGCACTGCCATGCTCGCGAGCACGACGAGGAGGACCCCCGCCCCTAGGAGCATGTTCAGGACGATGAGCCGCCACGCATGGTGGTAGAGGTCCGCGGCTGCGGCGCCGAGCGCGCGCCGAAGCGTCATCCCTTCACCCCTGCCGCGGCGACGCCCGCGACGAAGTAGCGCTGGAAGACGATGAAGAGCGCGAGGATCGGAAGGATCGCAAGCACGCTCGCCGCCATCAGCGGCGGCCACAGCGTCGTATATGCGAACCGGAAGTTCGCGATCCCGATCGGGATGGTGAACTGGCTCCTGTCCTGCAGCAAGATCGCCGGCCAGAAGAGCCCGTTCCACGACCCCTGGAACGTGAGGATGCCCACGGCGGCGAGGGCCGGACCCGCAAGCGGGAGCATCACCTTGCGATACGTCTTGAAGTAGCTCGCACCGTCGAGCTTCGCCGCCTCCTCGAGGTCGCGCGGAATCGTGAGGAAGTACTGCCGCATCAGGAACAGGCTCGACGCGGAGACGAGCTGGATCAGGATGACGCCGTTGCGGTTGACAAAGCTCGCGTTGTGGAAGCCGAGATGCCCGACCCAGCTCGGGATCCAGTTGACGAGCATGAGGTAGATCGGGACGAGCCGCAGCTGGTCGGGGATCATCAGCGTCCCGAGCACGAGCATGAAGAGCACTTCGCGACCGGGGAACTTGAGGCGTGCGAACGCGTAACCGCCGAGCGAGGCGAGGAAGAGGTTCGAGACGGTGATCGCGCCGGCGATGATCGCGCTGTTCAGCGTGTAGCGCCCGAAGTTGAAGGTGTGGAAGGCCTCGTGGTAGCCGGAGGTCGTCCAGTGCCTCGGAAGAAGCGAGAAGCCGCCAAGCGTGTCGGCGAGCGTCCGAAAGGAGGTCGACACGCTCCAGAGGAACGGGATCGCGAACAGCGCCGCGACGAGGAACATCACGGTGTAGGCGATCACGCTCCGGATCCGCTCCGCCCGCTCGCGGCCGGGGATACCGGTCGTTGTGGCGGGCCCGCCCTTCGCAGCCTCCCCTTCGCGTGCGAGCTCCTCTGCGGCGGCGAGCGGCGGGATCGGCGGGAGGTCTTCGGTGCTCATCAGGCGACCTCGGCCCTGCCGAACAGCAGCCGCTGGATGAGCGTCACCGTGAAGATGAAGGCGAACAGGACAACCCCGACGGCGGCCGCATACCCGAACGAGATGCTCTTGATCGCCTGGTTGTAGAGGTAGAGGACCACGGTCATCGTCGAATAGTTCGGACCGCCGGACGCACCACCGATCAGGAACGCCTGATCGAACATCTGCAGGGAGCCGATGATCGAGACCACGAGGACGAAGAAATGACCCGGCTTCAGTAGCGGGAAGGTGACCTTCCAGAACGTTCGCCACGCTCCCGCGCCGTCGATTGCGGCGGCCTCGTAGACGTCGACGGGGATCGCCTGCAACGAGGCGAGGTAGAAGAGCATCATCGTGCCCGAGGTCGTCCAGGCGTTCAGGCCGATGATCGACGGCAGCGCAGTGTTCTCCTGCGTGAACCAGGCGTTCGTGTGGTGGTAGCCGAGGTGGTGCAGGACCGTGTTGAAGAGCCCGTCCGAGGCGAGGATGTAGGTCGCGATCGAGGCGATCGCCGCGGAGGCGGCCAGCGACGGGAAGTAGAACGCGGCGCGGAAGAACGTCCGGAACCGGATCGACTGGTTGACGACGACCGCGAGCGCGAGCCCGAGCGCCATCTGCAGCGGCACGACGAAGACCGTGTAGACGAGCGTGTTCCGCACCGCGTGGTGCCAGAAAACCGCGTCGTGGTAGAGGGTCCGATAGTTCCCCCAGCCGACGTACGGGCCCTTGAAGATCTGCCAGTTGTAGCGGCTGATGTAGAACGCGTAGCCGACGGGGAAGATGAAGAAGAGCAAAAAGAACGCCATCGGCAGCGCGACGAACCCGTAGCCGACCAGCGCCTCCCTCGTCCGCTCGTTGCCGAGCCCCCGCGCCTGCCGTCGTTTCGCGACTGCGACCGCCATCGCCCCCTCCAACTACTGCTTCCCGCACGCCCCGGAGGACGCGCGGGAAGCAGTCGCTACCTCATCCTAACGTGCAGCCGCGGCGATCTTCTGGAGCATGGAGTTCACCGACTCCTTGCCCGCGATGACCGCGGTCAGCTCGTTGTTCGCCACGTCGTTCCAGATGTGACGGAATCCAACCTGCGCACCCCAGCCGTGTACCGACGCGGGGTACTTCGTGAACGCGCCGCGTCCCGCGACCGCGTGCACGTCGTTCCGCGTCGGCAGCGCGAGGCCGAGCGAGACCCACTGCTGCATGCCCTGGCGACCGACGAGGTACTTGAGCAGCTCCCAGGCAGCCGGCTTGTTCTTCGAGTCCTTCGCCATCGAGTAGGAGACGGTGAAGGCCAGGTTGCCGCGCGTCTTGCCCTTCGGCAGGGGCGCCGTCGTGAACTTCACGCCCGGGAAACCGGCCATGGTCGGGAACATCCAGTTCCCCTCGAACGCGAATGCGACCTTCTGCTTGCCGAAGGCCTCACCGCACCAGCTCGACCCGAGCTTGTCGGGCGTCGCCGCGAGACCGGACTTGATCAGGCCGACGTAGAAGTTCACGGCCGTCCTGAACGGGGCGCTGTTCGCGCTCTTGAACTGGCCGTTCCCGCCCGCCTGATACACGAACGCCATCAGCCGTGCCCAGTCCGCGCTGAGACAGATCGGCTTGCCGCCCGGAACGTTGATCTTCGACGCGACGCTCTTCAGCTGCGCCCACGTCTTCGGGATCGGGTTGCTCCCGAGCAGGGTCGTGTTGACCTCCATGCCGAGAGACGACCAGTCCTTCGGGAAGCCGTAGATGTGCCCCTTGACCTTGAACGCGTTCAAGAGGTTCTTGATGTACGGCTTCGTCGAGAAGTGCGAGGCCTTGACATACGAGTCGAGGTTCTGCAGCACTCCCTGGCCGACCCAATCGCGGATGTCCGCCACGTCGACGTAGAGCACGTCCGGCGGTTTGCGAGCCGCGAACTTCGCGAGCTCCTGAGCCTGGTAGTCGCCGGTGATCGACTGGTAGTTGACGTGGATCTTCGGGTGCGATGCCTCGAAGTCCTTCACGACCTTGGCGAGCTTCGTCTCCTCGGCGGGCGAGACCTGCCAGCCATTCAGAGTCACCGTCCCCGAAGGCGCCTTCCCTGCACTGGCGCTCGTACGCCCGGCCGATGCCGCCGCAACCACCGCCGCCACGAGAATGGCGACGAGGAGCGCGGTCGGCAGTAGCAGCCGTTTACGCATTTCCTTCCCCCTCCTTTGTTGTCCGACTCTGTTTCCAGAGGGACTGACCCCTGGACCATGACAGACGGCGGCCGAGGTCGCTGCCCCTCCGGCTCGCCACCGTCGCTCCATCAGACGACAGCCTACTCAGAATGTTTGGCCTCAAAGAGTCCTGGGCCGCCGTTATCGTGAGCCTGGTGCCGCTGACGATCCTGGACGGCTCGACGTTCTGCGTCTGCGACGAGCGGGGCGACATCGACGGCCCGACGGCCGGCCTCTTCGCTGACGACACGCGGTTCCTGTCGCGCTGCGTCCTCACCCTGAACGGGCTGCGGCCGCTGTTCCTGTCCACCGTCCAGGGCGAGCCGTTCTCGGCGACGTTCTTCGTCCGCAACCCGGTCACCGGCGGGCTGGGGCGCGACGAGCTGACGATCGCCCGGACCCGACACGTCAGCGAGGGGATGGAGGACGCGGTCGTCGTTCGCAGCCACGCCGCCCGGCCGCTGTCGTTCACGCTCGAGGTCGAGCTCGCGACGGACTTCGCGGACATCTTCGCGGTCAAGCAGTACGACTTCTCGCTCGGCGATCCGCTGCACGCTCGGCCGCTGCCACCGATCGCGCACGCGCGCCTCGGCGGTCCGGACGAGGGGCTCGTCTTCGCGTCGGGCGACGGCTATCCGGGCCGGACCCAGATCTTCTTCTCGGCCGAGCCGGTGGAGATCGAGCAGGGGCGCGCTCACTTCGCCGTCGAGCTGCAGCCGCGCGAGCAGTGGAGCCTGAGGATGTACGTCCTGCCCGCTCCCGACGGTGACGCTGTGTCGCGCCGGTTTGCGGAGCGTCAGCTCACCCAGGCGCGCGCGCTCGCCGCAGATGCGAGCACGGCCTGGCGCCTCGCGGTGCCGAAGCTCGAGGGGACGTGGGACGACCTGGCAGGGACGTACCGTCGCTCGCTATCGGACCTCGAATCGCTTCGCCTCGGCGAGCACGACGGCACCGGCGGCCTGATCGCGGCTGGAACGCCGTGGTTCATGACCGTGTTCGGCCGCGACGCGCTGATCACGGCGCTCCAAACGATGTCGCTGGGCCCTGAGCTCGCGCGCGTGACGCTGAAGACGCTCGCCGACCTGCAGGCGACGGAGGACGACCCGTCGATCGACGCAGAACCGGGCAAGATCATCCACGAGATGCGCCGCGGCCGCGCGGCGCAGGTGTGGGTACCGCGGTACTACGGGACCGTCGACGCGACGCCGCTCTACCTCGTGCTGCTGTCCGAGCTGTGGCGATGGACGAACGACGGCCGCCCGATCACGGAGCTGCGCGCGCCGGCGCTCCGCGCGCTCGAGTGGATCGACAAGTGGGGCGACCGCGACGGCGACGGGTTCGTCGAGTACGACCGACGCGCGTCGATCGGGCCGCTGAACCAGTGCTGGAAGGACTCCGACGAGTCGATCGCATTCGCGGACGGGACGCGCGCGGCCGGCGCCATCGCCGCGGCGGAAGTGCAGGGCTACGTCTACGACGCGAAGGTCCGATGCGCAGAGCTCGCCCGCGAGGTCTGGCGCGACCGCGAGCTCGCCGACCGGCTCACACGCGAGGCCGCGGAGCTGAAGGAACGCTTCAACGACGCCTTCTGGTGCCGGCGCGGCGACGCCGAGATCTACGCGCTCGCGCTCGACGGCGACAAACGGCCGGTGAACTCGCTGTGCTCGAACATCGGGCACCTCCTCTGGAGCGGGATCGTCGACGAGGACCGCGCCGCTTCCGTCGTCGACTGCCTGATGGGCGAGGAGCTCTGGTCAGGCTGGGGCGTGCGCACGATGGCGACCGGCGACGGCGGCTACAACCCGCTCACGTACCACAACGGCACCGTGTGGCCGCACGACAATTCGCTCATCGCGCTCGGCCTCGCGCGCTACGGCCACCGTTCGGAAGCGCTGCGCATCGTGCGCTCTCTCCTCGCGGCTTCCGGCTCGCTCGACTACCAGCTGCCGGAGGTATTCGGCGGCTTCCCGCGCAGCGAGGCGCCGCAGCCGATTGCGTATCCGACGGCGACGAAGCCGCAGGCCTGGGCGGCGGGCACGCCGGTGCTGCTGCTGCAGGTGTTGCTGGGGCTGGAGCCCGAGCGCGAGCGCGAGACGTTGCGCGTGCACGACGGCGAGATCCCGCGGTGGGCGGGCGCGCTCCGGTGGGGCCCGGTGCAGGCGTTCGGGTCGTCGTGGTCGGTTCGCGTCGAGGACGGCGCCGTCAGCGTGACGACTGCCTGAGCACGTCCCACGCGCGGCGCACGTCGTCCTGCGTCGTGCGCGCGTTCCCGATCGCGAGGCGGAGGACGTAGCGCCCGTTCAGGCGTGTATGCGAGATGAACATCTCCCCGCTCGCGTTGACGCGCTCCAGCAGCTCGGCGTTCTCCTCGTCGGTGCCGTTCCGCCGGAAGACGACGAGGGAGAAGCGTTGCGGCGCGACGAGCTCCCACTCCGGATCGGCGTCGACCCACGTTGCGAAGAGCTCGGCCAGGCGCACGTGCTCTCGCAGGATCCGCTGAAGTCCTTCGCGCCCGTAGCAGCGTAGAACCGCCCAGAGCTTGAGAGAACGAAAGCGTCGCCCGAGCGCAGGCCCGTATTCCGACAGCGCGTATGCGTCCTCGGGCGTGCGGAGATACTCGGGGACGAGGCTGAACGCGAGCCGGAAGTCGTCCGGCCGCGACGTCCAGAGCAACGAGCAGTCCATCGGCACGAGCAGCCACTTGTGCGGGTTCACGACGAGAGAGTCCGCGAGCTCGACGCCGTCCTGTGACCAACGTTCCTCCTCGCAGATCCACGACGGGCCGGCGTACGCGGCGTCGACGTGCACCCAGGCGCCGGCTGCATGCGCGCGCTCGGCGATCGGCCGAACAGGATCGACCGATGCGAACGAGGTCGTACCGACGGTGGGGACGACCACGGCCACGTCGTCGAAGCGCAGACCGTCGTCGACGCGCATGCGCAGATCGTCGTCCGCGGGAACCTTGCGGAGCTCCATGCCGAGCATGCGCGCGGCCGTGTCCACGGACGAGTGCGCGTGCTCCGAGCAGACGACGACGTTCCGTCCAGTGACGTGGCGGGCGGCGATCAGCGCCGCGAGCGTGGACGTGGAGGCCGTGTCCTCGATGTGGCCGCGCCAGCCGTCGGGAAGGCCGAGCAGCTGCCGCACCCAGTCCGCCACGCGAAGCTCGAGCTCGGTCGAGGCAGGCGACGCGCGCCAGGTGATCGCGACCTGGTTGAGCGTCGCGGCGATGAGCTCGGCCAGGATGCCGGGCTCGGACGCCGTCACCGCGAAGTACGCGAAGAAGCGCGGGTGCTGCCAGTTCGTCAGCGCAGGGAGGAGCAGCTCGTCGAGGTCGCGGAGCACGTCGCGGAACGGCTCTGCGCTTTCGGGCGGGGTCTCGGGGAGCCGCGACGAGAGGTCACCCGGCTCGACCTGCGCGAGCACGGGAAGGTCGGAGACGCGTTCGAGGTAGTTCGCGGCCCAGTCGACGGCCGCGTAGCCGTCCTCGCGGAAGCTCACTTGCTCAGCTTCGCGATCTGTGGCCAGCTGCGCGTGTTCAGTACTTGGTCCTTCGTCAACCAGGCGCGGCGCGCCTGCGCGACGCCCATCTCCACGTGCTGCAGCGCGCGCAGCTCGTGCGCGTCCGTGTTCACGGCGATCTTGACGCCGGCCTCGCCGGCAAGGCGCGCATGCGTGTCGCGGAGGTCGAGCCGGTTCGGCTGCGAGTTGATCTCGAGGAACGTTCCCGTCTCGACAGCCTTCCCGACGACGCGCTCGACGTCGACGTCGGCAGGCGGGCGGATGTTGATCTTCCTCGCGGTCAGGTGACCGATCATGTCGACGTGCGGGTTCTCCATCGCGGCGAGCACGCGCTCCGTCGGGCTGCGGTCGAACGCTCCGTGGATCGACGCGATCACCCAGTCGCGCTTGGCGAGCTGCTCGTCCGGAAGCGAGAGCGAGCCGTCCGCGCGGATGTTCACCTCGATGCCGCGCAAGATCCGGAACGGCTCGAGCCGCTCGTTGAGCTGGTCGATCTCGAGATCCTGTTCCGCGAGCGTGCCGCGCGGGTGATCCGTGATCGCCAGGTAGTCGCAGCCGCGCTCGCGCGCGGCGAGCGCCATCTGCTCGAGCGTGTTCTTCCCGTCCGACCAGGTCGAGTGGCAGTGGAGCTCGCCCTTGATGTCCGCCGGCTCCACGAGCCTCGGCAGCTCGCCCTTGCGGGCCGCCTCGAGCTCCCCCGCGTTCTCCCGCAGCTCGGGCGGGATGAACTGGTAGCCGAGCCGCTCGTAGACCTCCGCCTCGCTGCCGTAGCAGAGCTCCTCGCCGGTCTCGACGACGGTGATCGAGTACTCCGAGACCGACAGGCCGTCCTTCACGGCGCGCTCGCGCAGCGCGACGTTGTGGTCCTTCGATCCCGTGAAGTGCTGCAGGAGGTTGCCGTACGACTCCGGCGGGACGACGCGAAGGTCGAACCGCAGGCCGTCGTTCGACAGCACGGTCGCCTTCGACGGCCCCTTGGCGACGACCTCGATCACCCAGCGCAGCTTCGTGAAGTAGTCGATCAGCGCCTCCGCGTCGGTTGCCGTCGCGATGATGTCGAGGTCGCGGAACGTCTCCTTGCGGCGTCGCGCACTGCCGGCTTCGGACACTTCGACCGCCGCCGGATGCGCACGAAGCACGTTCACGACCGCGAGCAGCGCTCCCAGCCCGTCGCCGAGCAGCCGCCGGTCGGACGGCTCCTGCTTCTTCTCCGCGAGCGCCTTCAGCACGCGCTCCTCGGTCTTCGCACCGAGTCCCGTCAGCGTTCTGAGCTGCTCGTTCTCCGCCGCGTGCTTGAGCTCCTCGACCGTCGTCACGCCGAGCTCGCGCCAGATGCGCGCGGCGGTCTTCGGCCCGAGGCCCGGAAGGCGCATGAAGAGGACGACCTCGGGCGGCACGATGTTCTTGCGCTTCGTCAGCGCGTGCATCTCGCCGCTCTCGACGACCTGGACGATCTTCTCCTCGATCGTCTTGCCGATCCCGTTCAGTTCCTTCGCGCGTCCGGCGAGCGCGAGCTCGGCGACGGAGCCGGCCGTTTCGCGGATGCGCGTGGCCGCCCGGCGGTATGCGACGACGCGGAACGACGCCTCGCCTTCGAGCTCGAGGAGGTCGGCGAGCAGGTCCAGCTGCTCCGCCACGTCGCTGTTCCGGGGCAGAGCGCGGGCCACGTCACGATGATATGCAGGTGCCTCGAGCCGTCGCCTGCCTCCCCACCTACAACGAGCGCGAAAACCTCGAGCCGATGCTGCGCGCGCTCGGGGACAAGGACGTTCGCGTTCTCGTCGTCGACGACAACTCGCCCGACGGCACCGGCGAGATCGCCGACCGCCTCGCACAGGAGCTCCCCTATGTGGACGTCATGCACCGCGACCGGAAGGAGGGGCTCGGGCCGGCGTACCTCGCCGCGTTCCGCCGCGCCCTCGCCGACGGGGCCGACCTCGTGCTGGAGATGGACTGCGACTTCTCCCACTCCCCCGACGACGTGCCGCGTCTGATCGCGGCCGCGGAGGACGCTGACCTCGTGCTCGGCTCGCGTTACGCGCCGGGCGGCTCGATCGGGAACTGGGGCGTGGTGCGCCGGTTCGTCTCCGCCGGCGGCTCGCTGTACGCGCGTGTGCTGCTCGGTTCGAGCGTGCGCGATCTGACCGGCGGCTTCAAGTGCTACCGGCGCGCGGTGCTCGAGGCGATCGATCTGGATGCGATCACGAGCAAGGGCTACGCCTTCCAGATCGAGACGACGTATCGCGCCGCGCGGGCCGGCTTTCGAGTCGTCGAGGTGCCGATCCACTTCGTCGACCGCGAGGAGGGCGGGTCGAAGATGAGCCGCGCGATCGTCGCGGAGGCGATCTGGAAGGTGCCTGCCTTGCGGCTGGCGGCGCTCCGCGGCCGCCTGTAACGACAGAGCGCGGCTACCCTGGCTGCGTGTTCGAGGTCACCGACGACACGTTCGAGCACGACGTCCTCGGCGCGGAGGTTCCGATCGTCCTCGACTTCTGGGCGCCGTGGTGCGGGCCTTGCAAGGCGGTCGAGCCGATCCTCCGGCAACTCGCGAGCGAGGCGAACGGCAGGGTCGAGTTCGCGAAGCTCAACATCGACGAGAACCCGATGACGGCCGCGCGCTACGGCGTGCTGTCGATTCCGACCACGATCGTCTTCGACGGCGGCGAGGCGCGCGAGACCCTCGTCGGCGCGCGGCCGCGCAAGCACTACGAGCGCGCGCTCGAGCCCTGGCTCAGCGTGTGAAGTGCTGCCAGCCTTCTAGCTCGTACGGCTCGCCGTTCAGGGTGAACGCGACGCCTTCGCCGTCCGTGCAATGGCCGATGACGACGAAACGGCCGGCATCCTCGACGGCCGCGAGCAGCTCGTAGTCCTCGCCGAATCCGAGGTCGTCGATGGTCGCTCCGTCGGCGCGCGGAACGTTCGCGAGCTCGATCTCGACTCGGCATCCCGAACGGCGCGCGAGGTGAGCGGCATCGACCGCGAGCCCGTCGGACACGTCGATCATCGCGTGCGCGCCCTTCGCGAGCTCCAGACCTTCGACGATCCGCAGCGGCGGTCGGGCGAACGTCTTCTTGCGGAACGCGGCACCGCTTGCACCGAACGGCCCCGTCACGACGAGGAGGTCGCCCGGCCGGGCCCCCGCGCGTCCTGGGACGCGGTCTGCGCGTCCGAGGGCGGTTACGCTGAGGACAATCTGCGGCGAACGCGTCGTGTCTCCGCCGAGGACCGGAACGCCGGACTCCGCGATCCCTGCGTAGAGCTCGAGCACATCGTCGAGCTTCGCGTCTCCGGGAGCGCCGAACGTGACGATCAAGCCGACGGGGGCCGCGCCGGATGCCGCGAGGTCGCTGAGGTTCACCGCCGCCGCACGCCACCCCAGATCGCGCCACGAGATCCCGTCGAGCCGGAAGTGGACGCCTTCGACGAGCGCATCCTGCGTGACGACGACCCCGTCGACCTGCGCGGCGTCGTGCTCGATCCCGTGCACGAGCCCGCGCTGTTCGAGCTCCGCCAGAAGCCCCAGCTCACCGAGCTCAGAGAGCTTCATCAATCGCCTTGCTGATCGCCGCGGCGTCGTGAGCCGCGCGGATTACGGCAAGACCTGCAGCGCCCGCGCGAATGCACTCCCCGGCGTTCGAAGCGTCGATACCGCCGATGGCAACGACTGGGACCGCGACCGCCTCGCAGATCGCACGGAGACCGTCGAGCCCGATCGGAGGATCGGCGTCGGCCTTCGACGGCGTCGCCCACACCGGCCCCGCGCCGATGTAGTCGGCGAGCGTCCCGCTGATGGCCTCGTCGGCGCTCGATGCCGAGAGACCGAGGAGCAGCCCGTGCTCCTTCGCGCGCTCCGCGCCCTCATCGCCTTGCCCCAGATGGACACCGTCGGCGCCCAGCATGAGCGCGGCCTCGACATCGTCGTTGACCACGAACGCCGCGCCGTGACGCGCGCACAGGCTTCGCGTCGCCCGCCCACGCTCGACGACGTCCAGCGTGGACACATCCTTCAAACGCCATTGCACGACGGTCGCGCCTCCTTCGACTGCGACGCGTGCCGTGTCGAGGTCCTCGACGAGCGCGTGGAGCCTCATGCCTCGCTGATCGTCGCTCGCTCGTCGAGCGTTGCCGGGTCGAGAGCGGCGAGCGCGTCGTAGAGGTTCACGTGGAACGAACCCGGCCCCTTCGCGTCGCGCGCCGCGTTTTCCCCCGCGACTCCGAAAGCCGCGAGTGCCTCCGCCGCCGCCTCGAGCGGGTCGTCTTTCTTGGCGGCGAGGAAGCAGCCGGTGATCGCGCTCGACATGCAGCCCGTTCCCGTGACCGCCGCGAGCAGCTCGTGTCCGTTTGCCACGCTCAGCACGCGCTCACCGTCGGAGACATGATCGACGACGCCGGTGACGGACGCGACGAGGCCGAGGTTGCGTGCTGCCGCGCGCGCGAGGTCGCTCGCCTCGCCGCCGACGTCCATCGACTCCACGCCACGGACCTCCGCCTGCACGCCGACAAGCGTCGCGACCTCGCCCGGGTTCCCGCGGAGAACGGCAACGCGCACGTCGCCGAGGATCTGCCGTGCCGTCTCCGTTCGGTACAGCGTCGCGCCCGCCCCGACCGGGTCGAGAACGACCGGAACTCCGACCGCGTTCGCCGCCTTCCCTGCGGCGAGCATCGCGTCGACCCAGTGTGGCGAGAGCGTCCCGATGTTGAGCACGAGCGCGCCGGCGAGCCGCACCATTTCCTCGACTTCCTCGCGCGCGTGCGCCATCACGGGCAGCGCGCCGAGGGCGAGCGTCGCGTTGGCCGTCTCGTTCATCACCACGTAGTTCGTGATCTGGTGGACGAGTGGCTTTCGCTCACGCAGTGCGCGCAGCGTCGTTCCAGCAGAGATCATGCAGCTCCTTTCACGTTGAGAACGTCAACCGGGCCGTCGCCGGAACCGACCTCGACGAGGCCGTGGCGCACGGCGTCGGATGCAGCGCGCGCCGCGGCCCGCGCCGCGTCTTCGAGCGAGTCGCCGCGTGCGAGACGTGCGGCGAGCGTCGCCGAGTGCGTGCAACCCGCGCCGTGCGTCGCAGCAACGTCGTGTCGCTGCACCTGAATCTCGAGGTGGTGCTCGCCGTCGAAGAGGTGATCGACCGCCTCGTCGCCGTGCCCGCCGGTGACGATCACGGCGGCCGCGCCGAGCTCGTAGATCACTTCCGCCAGCGCCTTTTTGACTTTCCAACAGCCTGTTGCAAGGTCAGTTCGGCTCGCGAGCGCCTCGGCCTCATGGAGGTTCGGGGTCACCACGGTCGCAAGCGGGAACAGACGCGTCACGAGCGTCTCGACCGCGTCATCCTGCAACAGCCTCGCGCCCGAGCTTGCGACCATCACCGGATCGACGACGAGCGGCACGGGATGTTCCCCGAGGTAGTCCGCGACGGTCGCAATCAGCTCGCGCGAGAACAGCATCCCCGTCTTTGCAGCATCGACGCCGATGTCGTCGAACACCGCGTCGAGCTGCGCGCGCACGAACTCAGGCGGCAGCGTGTGCACGTCCGTCACCGCGACGGTGTTCTGCGCCGTCAGCGCAGCGAGGACGGACGTCCCGTGGCAGCCGGCGGCCGCGAACGCCTTCAAGTCCGCCTGGATTCCTGCGCCGCCGCCCGAATCGGACGTGGCGATCGTCAGCGCGCGTGGAACGGTCATGGCTCCCTTCGCCGGTACGAACCGGATCAGGTTCGACGGGTGTGATCTCAGCCCGCGAGGGCACCCCGGTACGCCGAGGCTACCATCGCTCTCGTGACGATCGCGCGCTACGACGGGCTCGCGGAGTGGTACGAGCGCGAGTTTGCAGGCGACGGGCCGGCCCGGCAGACGGTGCTGGCTCTGCTCGGCGACGGCCCCGGCCGACTGCTCGACGTCGGGTGCGGAAGCGGAGCACACACCGCGACATTCGCCGAGCGCGGCTGGGACGTCGTCGGGGTCGACATCTCCGAGGATCTCCTCGACCGTGCGCGTGCACGTGGCGTCGAAGTGATCAACGCCGACGCGGCATCATTGCCGTTCCCGGATGCGAGCTTCGACGCCGTCGTGTCGATGTGGACGCACACCGACGTCGAGGATTTCGGTGCGGTCGTGCGCGACGGCGCTCGCGTGCTGCGACGAGGCGGAGCCTTCGTCTACCTCGGCGTGCACCCGTGCTTCGTCGGCCCGCACTCGGAGTTCGCCGGCGCCGTCGGCGTGCCGCGGCTACATGCCGGGCACTATCGACGAGCCGGGCGCTACACCAACGCACCGGGGCTCTCGCCGAGCGGCCTGCGAGCGAAGGTCGGCGCCACGCACCTGCCGCTCGCGTCCTTCGTCCAGGCGTTCGCGGACGCAGGCCTCCGCATCGAGTGCTTCGACGAGCCCGAAGCCGGCGGCCGCGACTTCCCGTACATGGTCGCGATCCGCGCGCGGCGATGACGGTCACGGGCGCGGCGCTCTGGGACGATCTCCTCGAAACCGAGGAGGTCGCACACGTCTCGGAGACACCCTCCGTCGACGCGCGCAGGGCGCCGTTTCCAGACGACTTGCACCCGGGGGTGCGCGACGCGCTCGCTACACGCGGGCTCGCGGATCTGTACGTCCATCAGCGCGCGGTGTGGGACGCGGCGGCGAGCGGCAGGCACGTCGTCGTCACCACCTGCACCGCATCCGGGAAGAGCCTCGCGTTCAACCTCCCCGTGCTCGACGCGATTGCGCGCGAGCCGAAGCAGCGCGCGCTCTACCTGTACCCGACGAAGGCGCTCGCACAGGACCAGGCGCGCGTACTCGCCGAGCTGAAGGCGCCGCACGTCCGAGCCGCGATCTACGACGGCGACACGCCGACGGATCAGCGCCGGCAGATCCGCAAGTGGGCGAACGTGATCCTCACGAATCCCGACATGCTCCACGTCGGCGTGCTGCCGCACCACGATCGTTGGGCGGACGTGCTCCACAATCTTCGCTACGTCGTCGTCGACGAGGCGCACGTCTACCGAGGCGTCTTCGGCTCCCACGTCGGCAACGTGCTCAGACGTCTGCGCCGCCTCGCCGGCGTGTACGGCGCCGATCCGCAGATCGTCCTCGCAACGGCGACGATCGCGAACCCGGGTGAGCTCGTTCGCAACCTCGCGGGTGTCGACGCGACCGTGGTCGACGAGGACGCGGCGCCGCGGGCGGAACGAACCGTCCTCCTCTGGAATCCGGAGCTCCTCGACGCCGAGCTCGGGCTCCGCGCGAGCGCGCTCGGCGACGCGTCGCGGATCATGGCGGCGCTCGTTTCGCGCGGCCTGCGCACGATCTGCTTCGCCAAGAGCCGGAAGAGCGCGGAGCTGATCCACAAGTTCACGCGCGAGCGCCTCGACAAGGAGCTCGGCGAGCGCCTCGCGCCCTACCGCGCCGGCTACACGCCTGCGCAGCGGCGGACGATCGAGCGGCGGCTGGTCGAGGGAGAGCTCCTCGGCGTCTCCGCGACCGACGCACTCGAGCTCGGCATCGACATCGGGCTGCTCGACTGCGCGCTCTCGGTCGGCTTTCCGGGAACGGTTGCGTCGCTGCGGCAGCAATGGGGGCGAGCCGGGCGCCGCGGGCACGGCCTCGCGGTCCTCATCGCGTCGCAGGACGCGCTCGACCAGTACTTCATGCGCGAACCGGACGCACTCCTCGACCGGCGCGTCGAGGCCGCGATCCTCGATCACTCGAACCCGCGTGTCCTCGACGGCCACGTCCGCGCCGCCGCGTTCGAGGCGCCGCTCGACGACGCAGACCGCGCGGTGCTCGGCGACGAGGCGCTCGAGCGGGCCGCGGTCCTGCCGGACCTCAAGCACACGAACTCCGGCTACGTCTGGGCGGGCCGCGAGTACCCAGCCGCGCAGACGAACCTCCGCTCGGCGAGCGCCGATTCGTTCGCAGTCGTCGAGGCCCAGACGGGAACCGTCCTCGGCATCGTCGAGCGCGAGCGCGCGTACTCAACCGTGCACGAGGGCGCCGTGTACCTGCACCTCGGCGAGAGCTACCTCGTCCACGAGCTCGATCTCCGCGCGCGAACCGCCGTCGTCACCCCGTACGCGGGCGACTACTACACACAGGCGAAGAAGGAGACGGCGACGACGATCGAGGAACCGCTGCGCGCGGAGCAACGCTGCGGGCTCGAGCTCACGTTCGGACGACTGTCGGTCACCGAGCGGGTCGTCGCGTACCAGAAGAAGTCCGTCCGCGACCAGGCGACCCTCGAGACCGTGCCGCTCGACCTGCCGGAGACGAGCTTCGAGACGGAGGCGATCTGGTACGTCCCGACCGACGAGCAGCTCGCCGGCCTGGAGAGGATGCCCAAGCTCCTGTCTGCGCTGCACGCGGCCGAGCACTCGATGATCGCGCTGCTGCCGCTCTGGGCGATGTGCGACCGCTGGGACATCGGCGGCCTCTCGACGAACATCCACTTCCAGACGGGCCGGCCGACGGTGTTCGTCTACGACGGGCATCCCGGCGGCGTCGGGATCGCCGAGCGCGGCTTCGCGGCGTTCGAGGGCTGGGTCGCCGACACGGAGCGGATGCTCGAAGGCTGTCCGTGCGCCGACGGCTGTCCGTCGTGCGTCCAGTCGCCGAAGTGCGGCAACCTCAACGAGATGCTCGACAAGGGCGCTGCCCTGACGCTCCTCCGCCGCCTCGTCGCGGCGTCTGTCGATTCCGGCCACGCTCGTTCGTCGTACCGTCGAAAGCGACCCGAAGGAGGCATCTGATGCAGTACATGCTGCTGATCTACGACGACGAGTCCACCTGGGCGACCATGCCGGAGAAGGAGCGCAATCACTGGTACGGCGAGTACACGGCGTTCACGAACGAGCTGCGCGAGAACGGCGCGTTCGTCGCCGCCGACCAGCTCCAATCCTCCGCGTCCGCAACGACCGTCACCGTGCGCGACGGCGAGAAGCTCACGACCGACGGACCGTTCGCCGAGACCAAAGAGGCGCTCGGCGGCTACTACCTGATCGACGTCGCGTCGGACGACGAGGCGATCGCATGGGCCGCGAAGATCCCCTCCGCGCAGTTCGGCCGCGTCGAGGTGCGACCGGTCGTGCAGATCCCGGCCGAGACGCAGGCATGAAGGTGCTCGCGCTCATCTACACGGATCCGAGGTCGTGGGAGACGGCGTCGGAGGCGGAACGCGAGGACGTCGGCGCCCGCTACCGCGCCTTCGGCGACCGTGCCGGCGAGTGCATCTTCGGCGGCGCCGCGCTCGCCTCCCCCAGATCGGCGACCACCGTCCGCGTTCGCGACGGCGAGACGTTCGTCACCGACGGCCCGTTCGCCGAGACGAAGGAGGAGCTCGGCGGCTTCTACCTCTTCGAATGCTCCGGGCTCGACGAGGCGGGAGAGCTCGTCGCCGCGATTCCCGGGGCGGAACGCGGTGCGATCGAGCTCCGCGCCGCCTACGAGGAGGCTGCGGCGTGAAGTATCTGCTGCTGCTCAACAACGACGTTCGCGACATCGAGTCGTGGCAGAAGCTCTCCGACGACGGGAAGAAGGCGCTGCGCACGAACGAGATCCCGAAGTGGAACGAGCTCTTCGGCTGGATCGCCGAGCAGGGCCTCGAGGTCGAAGGGCTCGAGCTCGCCGACCCCGCGGACGCGCGGGTGATCCGCATCCGCGACGGCGAGGCGATCGTCTCGGACGGCCCGTTCGCCGAGACGAAGGAGCTGCTCGGCGGCTACTTCCTCGCCGAGTGCAAGGACCTCGACCAGGCGATCGAGCTCGCCGAGCGCGTGCCGGTCGCGGCCAAAGGATCGGTGGAGATACGACCGCTCGCGGGCCAGTAACCGTCGACGCGGTCTTCCGCGAGGAGTGGGGACGTGCCGTTTCGATCCTCATCCGCGTCCTCGGTGACTTCGAGCTCGCGGAGGACGCGGTTCAGGACGCGTTCGCGACCGCGCTCGAACGTTGGCCAAGGGACGGCACGCCTCGCAATCCAGGCGCGTGGATCGTCGCGGCGGCGCGCAACCGCGCGATCGATCGGATCCGGCGCGAACGGACGCTCGCCCGCAAGACCGAGCTGCTCGCCCGACTCGAGGAGCTTCGGACCGACGAGGAGGAAGAGGTGAGCTCGATCCCCGACGAGCGACTGAGTCTCGTCTTCACGTGCTGCCATCCCGCGCTTGCGCCGGAGGCTCGCGTGGCGCTGACGCTCCGTGAGGTGGCCGGGCTGCAGACGGGCGAGGTCGCACGTGCGTTCCTCGTGCCGGAGGCGACGCTCGCGCAGCGACTCGTCCGTGCGAAGCGGAAGATCCGAGACGCGGGCATTCCCTTCCGCGTGCCGCCGGACCACCTCCTGCCGGAGCGTCTTCGGTCCGTCCTCGCCGTGCTCTATCTCGTCTTCAACGAGGGCTATTCCGCGACGGCCGGCGACGCGCTCGTGCGCCGCGACCTCTGCGACGAGGCGATCCGGCTCGCGAAGCTGCTCGCCGTGCTGATGCCGGACGAGGCGGAGGTGACGGGACTGCTCGCGCTCATGCTCCTCCACGACTCGCGCCGCGACGCACGCTCGGGGCCTGCCGGCGAGCTCGTCCTCCTCGAGGATCAGGACCGGAGTCTCTGGAACCGCGGGCGCATCGACGAAGGACTGCGGATCCTCGGTCGGGCAGTCGCGCTGCGGCGGCCCGGCCCGTACCAACTGCAGGCCGCGATTGCCGCACTCCACGCACAGGCTGCGACGCCGGACGACACCGACTGGCGCCAGATCGCCGCGCTCTATGCCGAGCTCGAGCGCTGGTCCGCGTCGCCGGTCGTCACGCTGAACCGAGCGGTCGCGGTCGCGATGGCGGACGGATACGAGCACGGGCTCGCGTTGATGGACGGCCTGCCGCTCGACGGCTACCACCTCTACCACGCGGCGCGCGCGGATCTCCTTCGGCGTCTCGAGCGTCACGCCGAGGCGGCGACCGCGTACCGGCGCGCGCTCGATCTGACCGAAAGCGCACCCGAGCGGCGGTTTCTAACGCGTCGCCTCGCCGAAGTGTCATGACCCCCGCGTGAAGACCGCCGCGCTGTGGGACATCCGGTTGCGGACGCCGAGGCTCGAGCTGCGCTTGCCGACCGACGACGAGCTGGACGCGTTCTACCGGGTCGCCGCAGCCGGTATCCACCCGCCGGACGAGATGCCCTTCGCGATCGCGTGGACCGACACGCTGAACGAAGCGGACTTCAAGGCGTTCCACCGCGGCACGTGGGAGCGGTGGACGCCGGAGAGCTGGACCTGCAACTTCGTCACGTTCCTCGACGGTCAGCCGATCGGGTCGCAGACGATCGAAGCGGCCGAGTTCGCGTCGAAGAAGGCGGTGGGCACCGGTTCGTGGCTGGGGCAGGCGTATCAGCGTCGCGGCTACGGCACGGAGCAACGTGCGGCGGTTCTCGAGTTCGCCTTCGCGGGCCTCGGCGCCGAGGCGGCGATCTCGGGCGCACTGTTCCCGAACCTCCCCTCGCAGCGAATCTCCGAGAAACTCGGCTACCGCGTGACCGGCGTCAGCGAGGTGTCGCCGCGCGCCGAGCCGATCCAGCACTACGACTACCGGCTCGACCGTGCCGACTGGCGCTGCCCGATCGACGTCGGGATCGAGGCACTGGAGCCCGCGCTCCCGCTCTTCGGCGCCGCTTAGCCGCCGAGCGCCTTCAGCGCGTCGGTGAGCCGCTGCTTCGTCGTCAGCACGCCCTCGAAGAGATCGCCGTGCTTGCGGAGTCGCTCGAGGACGACCTCCATCGTGAACGCCAGCGGGTCGAGGTCCTCGTCGACCTCCTCCCAGCGGAGCGGGGTCGAGACAGGCGCCCCCGGGCGCGGCCGCACCGAGTAGACGGACGCGATCGTCTTCCCCTCGCCGTTCTGATTCGCGTCGATGAGGACGCCGCGACGCTTCGACTTCGACCACTCCGTTGTCGCCAGCCCGCGATGCGTCCGCGCGATCGCGCCGGCGACGATCTCCGCGAACCGACGCGTATCGTCGAACGTGTACCGCCGCTCGACGGGGACGAGCACGTGCATCCCGCGCCCGCTCGACGTCTTGGGGAAGCCGACGAGGCCGAACGCGTCGAGCGCCTGCTTGACGAGCAACGCGACCTGCACCGCCTCCTTGAAGCCGACGTCCGGTGAGGGATCGAGATCGAAGAGGACGAAGTCGGGCCTGTCGGCCTTGTCGACGCGCGAGTACCACGCGTTCATGTCGATGCAGCCCATGTTCACCATCCAGAGCAGCGCGAGCTCGTCGTTCACGAGCGGGAAGTTCACCCACTTCTGCTTCCGCGGCGACTCGCGCGTCGACACGAGCGTGCGGAACGTCGGGATCCAGTCCGGCATGTGCGACGGCGCGTCCTTCTGGAAGAAGCGACCGGCCTCGATCCCGTCGGGCCAGCGCACCATCGTGAACGGCCTGTCCTTCAGGTGCGGGACGAGCGTGGACGCGACGGCGCGGTAGTACTCGATCAGGTCGCCCTTCGTGATGTGCTCCTTCGGGAAGAAGACCTTGTCGAGGTTCGAGAACTTCAGCTCGCGCTCGCCCTTGACGACGCGGTCGGCCACCGGCTCCTCGCGACGCACCTCTTCCGCCGGCTTGTCCTCGCGCAGGCCCTGGTACGACGGCGCCCGCAGCCGGCCGTCGTGCGTCCACTCCACGAACTCGACCTCGCAGACGAGCTTCGGCTCGACCCAGATCACGTCGCCCTTCCGCACCTTCGGCATCTTCGGCGCCTGGCGGAACAGCCGGTGCCGACGTTGCCTGCATACACGAGCTCGTTGCCGCGGTAGTAGCCGAGCACGAGCGAGCCGAAGGTCGACGCGCGCCGGCCGGTCCCCTTCGTGTAGCCGCAGACCACGAACTCTTGCTCGCCGTGCGTCTTGATCTTGAGCCAGTCGCGCGTGCGCCTCCCCGGCAGGTAACGGGACTCGAGGCGCTTCGCCATGATCCCCTCGAGCCGCTGTTCCTTCGCGGCCGCCAAGAGCGCGTTGCCGTCGTCGAAGGTCTCCGACAGGCGGACTGTGCGGTTCCGCTTGTCGAGCAGCGCCGACAGTCGCTTGCGCCGCTCGACGAAGGGAAGGTCGATGAGCGGCTCGCCCTCGACCTCGAGCGCGTCGAAGGCGTAGTAGACGATCGGCGTGCCGGGCTTGCCCTGCTGCATCGCAGAGAAGCTCGACCGGCCGGACTCGTCGAGCGCGCACACCTCGCCGTCGAGGACGCAATGCGGCGTCTTGACGGCCTTGACGACCTCCTTCGCGACGTTCGCGAATCGCGTCGAGAGGTCGTTCCCGTTCCGGCTCGTCAGCGTCGCCTCGCCGCCGGTGACGCGCGCAATCGCGCGATAGCCGTCCCACTTCACCTCGAACGCCCAGCCGGCGCCGCGCGGGACCTCGTCGGCGAGGGTCGCGAGCATCGGCGCGTACGTGCCGACGTGGACGTCCGCGGCCGTCTCGTCGCGCTTGCGGAGGATGAGCCAGTTCTTCTCGTCGCCGTTGAGATGCGCGGGGACGAGCGCGTACGTGCCGTTCAGCTTCTCGCCGTGGAGACGGACCGTCAGACCGCCGTTCCTCTTCTCCTCGAGCAGTTCGTAGGTGCCTTTGTCCCAGACCTCGACGGTGCCCGCGCCGTACTCGCCCTTCGGGATCTCGCCTTCGAACGTCGCGTAGTCGAGTGGGTGGTCCTCGACATGCACGGCAAGGTGCTGCTCGCCTGGCTCGAGCGGCACGCCCTTCGGCACCGCCCAGCTCGCAAGCGCCCCGTTCCGCTCGAGGCGGAAGTCGTAGTGCAGGCGACGTGCGTCGTGGCGCTGGACGACGAAGATCGGCTCCTTCGTCTTGCCACGCTTGGCCCCGAACGGCTCCGGTGTCTTCTTGCGGTCTCGCTTGCGCTCGTACTCGGTGAGCTTCGCTCGCGGCACCTAGGAAGCTTTGCGCTTCCGGGCGGTGCTGCGCTTGCGCTGCTGCTTCGTCCGCTCGACCGACTCGCGTAGCGCGGACATCAGATCGACGACCTCGCCTTCCTGCGACTCCTCCCGCGGCGCGGAGATCTCGCCGGTCTCCGCCTTCTCCTTCAGGAGCGCGAGGAGCTCCTTCCGGTACGTGTCGTCGTACTTCTCCGGATCGAACTTGTCGCTGAGGTTCTCGACGAGCGAGCGCGCCATCTCGCGCTCGGGCTTCCGCAGTTCCGTTCTTCCGTCGACGGACTCGGGCTTTCGGATCTCGTCCGCGAAGTACATCGTCTCGAGCAGGAGCACGCCTTCCCACGGCCGCAGCGCGGCGAGGTGCTGCTTGTTGCGGATGACGACCTTGGCGACGCCAACCTTGCCGGTCTCCTCGAGCGCCTCGAGCAGGAGCCGGTACGGCTTCTCGGCACCCTCCTCGGGCAGGAGGTAGTACGCCTTCCTGAAGTAGATCGGGTCGATCTCGTCGATGTCGACGAAGTCGCAGATGTCGATCGAATGCGTGAGCTCGATGTCGAGCCGGTCGATGTCCTCGTCGGTCAGCTCGACGAAGCGGCCCTTCTCGACCTCGAAGCCGCGGACGATGTCCTCCGGATCGACGTGCTCGCCGGTGTCCTTTCGCACCTTGTCGTAACCGATCGGCGAGAGGTCGTCCTTGTGGAGGAAATGGAAACGGAGCTCCTTCGACTCCGTCGCCGAGTACATCCTCACGGGCACGGAGACGAGTCCGAACGAGATCGTCCCGCTCCAGATCGGCCGAGCCATGCGCCTTCGATACCCGGGTTTCGGTCCTGCGGAACGCGGAACAGATTGCTTCGAAGGAGGGGTCATCTCCTCCGAAAAGCTTCTCCACCCAGCGGGGGGGTCGACGGTTGGGGCCGGCTCTGCCGGCCCCAAGTCGTAGAGAGACCAGGGGAAAAGACTGTGGATGTTGTGGAGAGTCGCGACCCGTCCCCGGCAAAAACCTGCCAGAAAGTGCGTGAAGCTGTAGTCCCTGTGGACGCGAGAGCGTTGACTCAGGCGAAAACGCCGAGCGAGCGGAACCTGGCTCGCCGCCTGCGCTTCAGCTCGTCCGGCGCCACCGTATCGAGGTCGTCGAGCGACTCCCGCAGGCTCTCCCCGAGCAGCCGGGCAGCCTCGTCGCGATCGGTCTGCGCGCCTCCGTCCGGCTCGGGGACGATGCCGTCGATCACACCGAGCTCGAGACAGTGGAGCGCATCGGGCTTGAACGCGGCGGCCGCCTTCTTGGCCTCGCCGGCGTCGCGCCAGAGGATCGCGGCACAACCCTCCGGGGAGATCACCGAGTAGATCGCGTTCTCCTGCATGAGCACGCGATCCGCGAGCGCGAGCGCCGACGCGCCGCCGGATCCACCTTCACCGATGATGCACGCGACGGTCGGGATCTCGAGACGCGCCATCAACGCATGCGAGCGTGCAATCGCTCCGCCCTGGCCGTGCTGCTCCGCCGCGACACCCGGATACGCACCGGGCGTGTCGACGAGCGTAACGAGGGGGAAGCCGTGACGCCCAGCGAGCTCCATCGTCCGCATCGCCTTCCGATAGCCCTCGGGATGGGCGGAGCCGAAGTTGCGGTCGATGCGGTCCTTGATGTCACGCCCCTTCTGCTGGCCGACGAGCGCGATCGTGCGACCGCCGAAGCGCCCGATCCCTGCGACGATCGCGTGATCGTCGGCGCGCCCACGATCGCCGTGCAGCTCGAACCAGTCGTCCAGCAGCCGCTCCACGTAGTCGAGCGTGTACGGCCGGTCCTGGTGGCGCGCGAGCTCGACCGACTGCCAGATGTCCTCGTCGGTCGTCTCCTCGGCGATCCGCTCGAGCTGCCGCTGCAGCTTCTCGACCTCGGCGGAGAGCCGCGCGCCGCCGAGCAGGGGGACGCTGCGCAGGCGCGCGAGTCGTTCGCGCAGCCGGAGCTCCTGGTCAGTCGCCATTTTTCGAGAACAGCCGCAGAAGCCGCGCGACCGCCGCGCGGAGCTCGGGACGAGGCACGACCCTGTCGATGTGACCGAAGCGGTAGTTCGACTCGGACAGGCCGAAGTCGTCCGGGAGCTTCTCGCGCGTCGTCTGCTGCACGACACGCGGGCCGGCAAACGACATCAGTGCGTGCGGCTCTGCGAGCACCACGTCGCCGAGCGACGCGAAGCTCGCGAGTACACCACCTGTCGTCGGATGCGCGATGACGCTGATGAGCGCGCCGCCCGAAGGCTGACACCGAGACGAGCGGCACGTCGTGCTCGGCCGCGTTGTCGCACGCGCGCGAGAACTTCTCGCCGACCGCGCTTCCCATCGAGCCGCCCATGAACGAGAAGTCCATGACGGCGAGCTCGCAGCCGCTTCCTTCGATGCGCGCCTGTCCGATCACCATCGCCTCGCCGAGCCCCGTCTTGAGCTCCGCTTCCGCAAGCCGGTCGGTGTACGGACGCAGGTCGAAGAAGTGGAGCGGATCCTCGCTCCTGACCCCGGCGGCCTCTTCGACGAACGAGCCTTCGTCCGCGAGCGACGCGATCCGCGAGCGCGCGTTCATGGCGAAGTGGTGTCCGCACTGAGGACAAACCCAGAGCGTGCGCTCGAGCTCGTCGTCGCGGTAGTGCGAGTCGCACCGAGGGCACGTGTTCGGATGCTTCTTGCGGTCGGGTTCCGGTGCGTCACGGTGCTCGATCGAGACGTCGATCCGGGGCGAGGACATCGGCCGATCTTAGACGGGTGGCCGTCTCGACCGGTTACAGACCCAGGGCGGAGGTCAGCTTCCCGAGCGGCTCGACGTTGGCCGGCTCGAAGCTCAGGCCGGTCAGTCCGGCGCCGAGGACGCTCGTCCGGCCGCGGATCTCCAGCAGGAGTCGCTCGAGCTCCACGAGCGTGAGGCCGTCCGGCTCGGGCATGAAGACAGACAGCTCCGACGGTTCGGCGACGTCGGCGTCGAAGGCGACGTACGCGCACGCCGCGCCGTCCAGCGCCTCCTCGATCCCGTCGAGCCCGACCCGGATGCCGCTCGTCGCGATGAACTCCTGCTCCGGCGGATCGAGGTTGCGCGCGCCGACGAGTGCCACGTCTTCGGCCGCGACGGCGCCCGAGTCGAGAATCATCCGAAGGGGCATTCCCCACTGGTTTCCCGAAGGCGACGTCTCGGGCGTGTTCAGGTCGCCGTGCGCGTCGAGCCAGATCAGCGAGATGCGACCCTGGCGCGCTGCGAGACCCTCGACCGCGCCGACGTGCGAGCAACAGCAGCCGCCGAGAACGAGCGGTCGCTCGGGCAGGTCCGCGGCGAGCGCGAGCGACTGCTCCTCCAGCGAGTCCGCTTCGACGACGGACGTCTCCGGATAGGGAAGCTCGAGCCACGCCGCCTCCGCCATCGCCTCGCCGCCGTCACCCCACGCCTGTGGCACGCGCACGAGCCCGGCGCTGAAGTTCCGGCCGCACGAATGGCACTCGTAGTCCGGGCCGAGCGCGACCGCGGTGAACGTCTTGCAGTCCGGGCACTTCGCGCGCAGGCGGCTCACGTGAGCGCCTTCTCGAATACCACGTCCTCGGAGACGACGCGCATGCCGGCGCGCTCGTAGAGCCTCGTGGCGCCCGACTGGTTTTCGGCGTCGACGCCGAGGCTGACGTGCGCCATGCCGCGACAGTAGTACTCACCGAGGGCGTGCTGAAGGAGCGCTGTGCCGATGCCTTGCCCGCGCCACGGCTTGCGGACGCCGAGCGCACCGACGAACCCGCCCCCGAACTTCTTCGCGTCGCAGCGGATGACACCTGCGACCTCGGCGCCGTCCCACGCGAGAAACCAGAGCGACGTGTCGGCGTCGTCCGCCTTCAGGCGGAACTCCTTCCACTCGTCGAACGGCATCGCAACGAATCCCCAGTCCTCCGTGAACGCCTCGTTGAGCGTCGAATGGAACGAGCGCGCGTCCTCGGGCCGAAACGTCGCAATGCGGACGCCCTCCACCGGTTTCGGCGAAGGCGGCGCGCCGTCGAAGTCGATCTGCATGCGGTAGAAGCGACGAACCTCGTGGAACCCGAGCTGTTCGAGCAGCAGTCGCGCCCGCTCGTTCTCCGCGAGCATCCCTGCTTTGAGTTGGTTGCCGCCGCGCCCTCGCACGGAGCGCTCCGCGCGCGAGATCAGCTCGCTGGAAATCCCGCGGCCGGTGTACTCGGGATGAACGCCAACCCACAGATTGAAGTCGCCGCCGCGCGCCGAGAGTGCGCCGACGGCAACCGGCTCCTCACCGTCCTCGACGAGCCACGACTCCTCGAGCTCGAAGAGACGCCACCAATCGCGCATCTCGTCGACGCCCATCGTCACGCGGCCGCGCAACGCCTCCTCTTCGGCGCCGAACACGGCCGCCGCCCGCGGGAGATCTTCGTCGCGTGGACGCCGAAAGACGAGGGAGGCGACGTCCCTCATACGAGCTCGTCGAGCGCGTCGGGCACGGTCGAGAGGTCGGGGAGCTCGCGCGTCGGCGCCGGCTCGTGCTGCTCCCCGTAACGGTTGATCCAGATCGTGCGCAGCCCGAGCTCCGTGGCCGGCACGACATCGTGAAAGTGGCTCTGCGCGACGTGGACGTGCCGGTCGCGCGGAGCGCCCGTCTCGTCGAAGAAGCGCTTCCAGTGGCGATGCCCCGGCTTGTAGGAACCGATCTCGGAGGCGACGATCGCGAGCTCGAACGGAACACCGATCCGATCCATCGACGCCTCGATGAAGTCGCGGTCGGTGTTGGAGAGGATCGCGAGCTTCCAGCCGCGCCTGCGCGCTTCCTCGAGCGATGCGCGCGCCTCCGGGAAGGGCTCCCACGTGGGCAGCGAATCGGCGAGTCCCTCGGCCTCCTCGGCGGGGGCGCCGAGCTCGCGCATCGCATCGGTCATCACGTCGCGATAGCTGCGCGCGCCGTCGGCCTGAAGGGCGGGCTCGACGGCGTGGTAACGCTCGAGCTGCTCGTGGACGCGCTCCTCTCCGAACACGCGCGCGAGCTCGCGCCGGATGCCGCCGTTCCAGTCGATCAGCGTGCCGTAGCAGTCGAACGTCGCCCAACGCTCACCCGCCATGGGGCGAGCTTACCGCTCAGTCGTCGAGCCGCTTGAAGACGATCGACGCGTTGTGGCCGCCGAACCCGAACGAGTTCGACACCGCCACGCGCACGTCTGCGTCGCGGGATTCGTTCGGGATGTAGTCGAGATCGCACTCCGGATCCTCGACCTCGTGGTTGATGGTCGGCGGCAACTTGCCGTCGCGGATTGCGAGCAACGAGAAAATCGCCTCGATCGCCCCGGCTGCGCCGAGACAATGCCCGGTCGCTCCCTTCGTCGAGGAGATGGGCGTCTTGCGCGCGCTCTCCTCGCCGAGTGCCATCTTGATCACGCGCGTCTCGCTCGCGTCGCCGAGCGGCGTCGACGTTCCGTGCGCGTTGATGTAGTCGACCTCCGCGGGATCGATCCCGGCGTCACGGAATGCATTACGCATCGCACGCGCGGGATTTTCACCAGTCGGGTCGGGCTCCGTGACGTGCGTCGCGTCGGAGGAGAGCCCGTAGCCGGCGACCTCCGCGTAGATCTTCGCGCCGCGCGCCTTCGCATGCTCGAGCTCCTCGAGTACGACGATGCCGCCCGCTTCGCCCATCACGAACCCGTCGCGCTCGCCGTCGAACGGACGACTCGCCCGCTTCGGATCGTCGTTGCGCCGGGAGAGCGCGCGCATCGCCCCGAAGCCGGCGATCCCGACCTCGTTGATCGCGGCCTCGGTGCCGCCGCAGAGCATGATGTCCGCCCGGCCGAGCCGGATCTGGTCCGTGCCGTCGCCGATCGCCATGTTCGACGCAGCGCACGCGGTGCATTGCGACGCGAGCGGGCCGCGCGTGCCGAGCTCCATCGAGACCCAGCCGGCGCCCATGTTCGGGATGATGCAGGGAATCGCGAACGGGTTGACCCGCGTCGGCCCCTTCTGCAGCAGCGTGTCGTAGCAGTCCTGATACGACTGCAGTCCGCCGATCCCCGTCGCGACCGAGGCTCCGATTCGGTCGCCCTCCTTGTCGATGTCGATCCCGGAGTCCGCCTCGGCCTGACGCGCTGCGGCGACGACGATCTGCGCGAAACGGTCCATGCGCCGGGCCTGCTTGCGGTCGAGCCACTGCGCCGGGTCGAACTCCTTCAGCTCGCATGCGAAGTGGACGTGGAAGTCGGACGAGTCGAAGTGCGTGATCGGGCCGGCCCCCGACTCGCCCGCGAGCAGGTTCTGCCACGACGACTCGACGTCGTTCCCGAGCGGCGTCACGGCGCCGAGCCCCGTGATGACCACACGTCTGCGTCCGTTGAGCGAAGCCGACATCTACATCCCCAATCCGCCGTCGACGAGCAGCACCTCGCCGGTGATGAACGAGGCCTCGTCCGAGCAGAGGTACCGTACCGCGCCGGCCACGTCTTCCGCGGCGCCGAAACGCCCGAGCGGCGTGTTCGCGAGCATGACGTCCTTCATCTCGTCGGCGATCACCTCGGTCAGTCGCGTATCGATGTACCCGGGTGCGACGACGTTCGCACGCACGCCGCGAACGCCGAGCTCGCGGGCCAACGCCTTCGTGAACCCGATGATGCCGGCCTTCGACGCCGAGTAGTTCGCCTGGCCGGGGTTCCCGTGCAGCCCGACGATCGACGAGATGTTCACGATCGACCCGGAGCGCCGCTTCATCATCCCGCGCGCGGCCGCGCGGCACGTGTAGAAGGCACCGCCGAGGTTCGTGTCGATCACCTCGTTCCAGTCCTCGTCGGACATGCGGATGAAGACGCCGTCGCGCGTGAGACCGGCGTTGTTGACGAGGACGTCGACGTCGCCCGCCTCGGCGACGAGCGCCTTCGCCTGCTCGCCGTCCGACACGTCCGCTTGGACCGCCCGTGCGCTGATCTCCTGCGCCACCTGCTCGGCCTCGTCCTTTCCGGTTCGATAGCTGAGCGTGACGCTGGCACCGGCGCGCGCAAGCTCGCGCGCGATCGCCGCGCCGATGCCGCGCGAGCCGCCGGTGACGAGCGCTGTCTTCCCTTCCAGCGAGCAGAAGTCAGACAGTTCCCAGCGTCTCCTCGAGCCGGTCGACCGCAGCGGGCGTGTTGACGGAGATCGTGCGGGCGTTGCGGTCGATTCGCTTCACGAGTCCCGACAGCACGTTTCCGGGGCCAACCTCGACGAACGTGTTGACGCCCTCCTTCACGAGCGCCTGCGCCGCCTGCGTGAACCGAACGGGAGCGGTCAGCTGCTCGAGGACGAGCGGCCCCATCCGCTTCGCGTTCTCGACCCGGGCAGTCACGGTCGACATGAAGGGCGCGGTCGGCTCGCTGAACTTGACCTTCTCGATCGCCGGGCGAAGGCGATCCGCGGCCCTCGCGACGAGCGGCGAGTGGAACGCGCCCGAGACGCGCAGCTTGACGGCACGGCGCGCGCCTTCCTCCTGCGCGAGCGCGCATGCCTCCTCGACCGACGCGTGCTCGCCGGAGATCACGACCTGACCGGGGCAGTTGTAGTTCGCCGGCCAGACGTTGAGGATGCGGCGGCAGATCCGCTCGACCGTCGCATCGTCGAGACCGAGGATCGCGGCCATCGAGCCGGGGTGGCGCTTCGCAGCCTCGGCCATCGCGATTCCGCGCTCGCGCACGAGGGTGATCGCCTCCTCGACCTTCAGCGCCGACGCGGCCGCAAGCGCCGCGAACTCGCCGACGGAATGGCCGACGACGAAGTCGGGCTTGATGCCGCGCTCGCGGATCGCCGCGAGGAACGCGAGGCTCGTCGCGATCAGCGCCGGCTGCTGCACCTCGGTGTCCACGAGCTCGATCTCCGGCGCGTCGAACACGAGACGGACGAGGTCGAGGCCGGCGGCCTCGCTGGCACGCTCGAAGATCTCCATCGCCTCGGGCTCGGCGCGCGCGATCTCGCGACCCATCCCGGCCTCGAGCGAGCCCTGCCCGGGAAAGCAGAACGCGACCTTGCCCGTCATGCGGCCTTCGGCTCCGTCCACTCGAGCAGTGCCGAGCCCCACGTGAGCCCTGCGCCCATTCCCGTCATCAGCACGAGCTTTCCGTCCGTGAGACGCCCGTCGGCCGCGGCGTCGGCGAGCGCGAGCGGAATCGATCCGGACGACGTGTTCCCATACCGGTCGACGTTGACGATCATCCTCTCGCGTGGAATACCCAGCTTCTGCACCGCGTGATCCATGATGCGCACATTCGCCTGGTGCGGGACGTACACGTCGACGTCCTCGACCGCGACGCTGCACTCGTCGAGGAGCGCCTGGGCCGACGACACGAGCACACGTGTCGCGAACTTGAAGACCTCTCGTCCGTTCATGTGGACGTAGCCGTTCGCTTCCGCATCTTCTGTCCTCCGCGAGCCACTTCCCGGTAGGGACAGATGCATACCGCCGCCGCCGTCGGCGCCCAGCTCGAAGCCCAGGAAACCGCCGCGGTCGACCCGCTCGAGAACGACCGCGCCCGCGCCGTCGCCGAAGAGGACGAGCGTCGAGCGATCGGTCCAGTCGAGGATCCGCGAGAGGACGTCGCCGCCGACGACCAGAGCGCGTTCGACGAGCCCTGCCACGATCATCCCGTATGCCTGCGCGAGCGCGTAGACGAAACCCGTGCAGCCGGCGAGGAGGTCGTACGCCGCGGCCGCCGGGGCTCCGAGCTCGTCCGCGAGGAGAGCGCTCGCCGTCGGGAACATCATGTCCGGGGTCACCGTGGCGCAGACGAGGAAGTCGACGTCCTTCGCCTCCACCCCGGCCTGCGCGAGCGCGGCGCGTGCCGCCGGAAGCGCGATGTCCGTCAGCGCCTCCTCAGGCGCCGCGATGCGGCGCTCGCGGATTCCCGTCCGCGTGACGATCCACTCGTCAGAGGTGTCGACGAGCGTCGCCAGCTCGTCGTTCGTCAGCACGCGATCCGGGACGTGGACGCCGAGACCGGTGATCGATACCCGCGGGCCCTGTGCACGACCGATCATCGCTCCACCGCGAACGTCAGCAGCGCCTTGCACGCGAGCGATCCGTCGACGCGCGCCTCCGCCTTCCCGCGACCCACCGGCCCTCGCACCTTCTCGAGCTCGCACCGCAGCTCCAGCGTGTCCCCCGGCTCGACGACGCGCTTGAAGCGGCAGTCGTCGATCCCGGCGAAGAGCGCGATCCGGCCGCGGTTCTCCTCTTCGCTCAGCACCGCGACGGCGCCCGTCTGGGCGAGCGCCTCGACGATGAGAACGCCGGGCATCATCGGCCGGCCCGGAAAGTGTCCGGCGAGATACCACTCGTCGTCGCACACGTGCTTGCGCGCGACCGCCCCGACGCCCGGCGTGAGCTCGACCACCTCGTCGATGAGGAGGAACGGGGCACGGTGCGGAAGGATCTCCTCGATTTCCGCGCGCCCGAGTGGGAGTGAGACGGTCACGCGACGTCGTCGAGCTCGCCGCGAAGCTTCTTCCTGCCCCGGTGGGCATAGCACTTGGCCGTGCCGACGGGCATTCCGGAGGCGGCGGAGATCTCCTCGAAGGAGAGGCCGATCGCATCCTTGAGCACGACCACCTGCGCGTGCGCGGCGGGCAGCTCCGCGAGACAGCGGCCGAGCTCGCTGCGAAGCTCGGCGAGGTCGGCCTCACGCGCGGGATCGGCATCGGTCGCCGCGCGGACGTCCTCGTCGAGTTGCGCGCAGTCGCGCGCACGGCGCCGGTTCGCGAAGTCGCGGCAGGTGTTGACGACGAGGCGGTGCAGCCACGTGGAGAACTGCGCGGCGCCGCGGAACTGTCCGATCCGGACACACAGCTTCGCCAGCGACTCCTGAGCTGCATCGCGCGCATCCTCGGGGTCGCGCAGGATGTGCGCAGCGAGCTTTTCAACCCGCGGTGCATGCCGCTCGCAGAGCGCTTCGAGCGCGCGCCGGTCGCCGTCCTTCGCCCGTTTCACCAAGATCGGATCGCTCAGCCTCGCGTAGACGAGAGGCCCCTCCGGCCGGAAGGGTCGCTCGATTGGACGGGCGCGACGGACGGAGAGTTTCACGGCGGGAAATAGTCTAGGGCCGTGCCCGACTCGCTCGCGTCCGACCGCGTGGAGCCGCTCCTGCGAGGACGCTTCGGCAGTCCCTATCGCTACGCCGAACTCTGCGCCTCGACGCAGCGGCTGCTCGACGAGCACGACCCCGAAGGAACGGTCGCGGTAGCCGAGGAGCAG